>DATKZX010000009.1 GCA_035527755.1 Methanomassiliicoccales archaeon
AATGCGTTAATGATCCGGCCCCGGTTCACGCCACCAGCGCTACCAGCGATCAACCACCATAACAATCTCTCGATCGCTTTCATCGTCAGCCCGTATTCTAATCCGCCCTGCGAGGGCATGTGCCCAGCAATGCCTCTTGGATGGATGGGATGGAATGCTTTCGAGGGAATAATAGTATATGCATCATTCAACTCGGGCGCCCAGGTGGGCTTGAACGTCCTCTAGAGCATCCCACCCGGTCTTGCTTAAGAAAAAAACCTTTTATTTACTTATCACAATTGATTAAAAAAGTGCTCCCGCCGGGATTCGAACCCGGGTCTTCGCCTACCTTCCACCGCTATTCAGCGATGTCGAAAGGGCGGAATGATTGGCCGGACTACACTACGGGAGCGTAGGATGTCGCTTGATATTGAATTTATTACTTAAATCTTGGCGCAGGTAGCTTAATAGAGCCTAACCTAGGCGGGTGATCTCCTGAATTTACGATATCAACGTTGTTCGCCTTCCAGTAATTTCCCATGGAGAATCTTTAATAATCTAAAATGAACTGCATGCCTCTCGTGGTCGCTAACAAGAAAACCCGCTGCTCTAGGTGTGGTAAACCTTTCTTTGAGATATTGTTCGTCCTTTCTCTCACTGTCCTCGTAGCCATCTTTTTTATGGCCACCTTCTTCTTCAACCTCATCGCTCTTGGCGAGCCGGCGGTCGAAGACCTCGTAGGTGGGATATTCCCCCTCGGATTGGAGTACATCGCAATAGGTTTCATCGGTCTCATCATTTTCATGCCGATAATGATGGCCGGGGTAATGCCCAAGCTGGAGAAGAGGCATACCGTCAACGGTTCATTCGCATGCGTCAATTGCAAGGAGATACTCGTTCGGGAAGCTAGCGACGCCAAGGTGAAGCAGCAGCAAGCCGAAGAGGCCAAGGCCTATGCATATATGGCCAAGGTAGAGGGGATGGAAACAAGCGATCCCTGGGTCGGTAAACTGATCAGGTCCTGGAAGAAGGACAACCCGAGCAAACTGCCCGAGGAGACCATGATCAACGATCTGGACATGGCACATAACATGGAGAGGGCAGGTAACTACGAGAAGGCAGCGGTCATCCTTGAGAAGTACCAGTTCTGGGAAGAAGCGGGGCGGGTCCGCAAGCTTGACGATGAAAAGATCATCAAGCACATCACCATCGATATGAACGAGCTTATGGAGCAGGTTAGCACGAAGGGTCTGGCGATCCCCTACAAATGCCACTCATGCGGGGCTTCCATCACCATTGATAAGGACTCGAAGAAGGAGGGACTGAAGTCCTGTTCTTACTGCGGCACGGTCTATAACATCGAGGACATGACCAAGATCATCCAAAAGGCTCTGGACTGAACGGCCCCAGTACAATTGGCGTCTACCGCTAGTTGCACCAATGTTATATATAGGAACGGGTTTAAAGGAAACTTACCATTGGAGGCTTCCATTGAGCAACGCAACTTACAACCAGGGAGATCAAAGCGAAGAGATTCTTCGCTGCCCGTATCCGAACAAAAAACAAGGGGAGATGTTCGGCATAGCGGACCAGCTGCTGGGCGCCTCCCGTATCAAAATAATGTGCGCCGATGGCAATTCCCGCATGGGGCGCATCCCTGGAAAGATCAAGAAGCGAATGTGGATTCGGGAAGGCGACCTGGTCATAATCCGTCCCTGGGATTTCCAGGATGAGAAGTGTGACGTATTATACCGTTTCACCAAGACCCAGTCCAGCCACCTGAGCCGCCGGAAAGTTCTTCCAAAGAACCTGGACATATTCTGAGAGGCTTTATGCCACAAGAGGACCCCAATATCCTCAAGCTGGAACGGCAGGTGGACGGCCTGCGTCTCACTCGTTCCTACGAGAACTCCAAGGAGGCCCGCAAGGTCATGGACGAGGTCTTTGACCGCCTGACCCTGTCTGTCATCTTCAAGCTGAGCTGTGAAAAGCGCATAGCTAAAGTTGATTTTCCTATCTCTACTGGCAAGGAAGGCAATGTCTTCCGCATCACCACTCCGGATGGCGAGCACCGTGCCATGAAGATTTATCGTACCTCCAACAACACCTTCAAGAACATCGCCAAGTACATCGAGGGCGACCCGCGTTTCAAGGGTTTGTCGGGAAACACCCGCAAGCTCATCTACGCCTGGGCGACCAAGGAGTTCAAGAACCTCTGCCGTATGGAGGAGGCGCACGTCCGAGTGCCCCATCCCTACAGATTTCTCAAGAACGTGATCATAATGGACTACTTGGGCGACGAGAACATGGCCGCGCCGCAGCTGCGAACGGTCCGTTTGGAAGAACCGAATAAGGTGTACCGTGAGATAGTCATGTTCATGAAGAGGATGTATCAAAAGGCACGCCTGGTGCACGGAGACCTGAGCGAGTACAACATCCTTTTTCATGAAGGTAAGCCATATATAATCGACTGCGGTCAAGCGATGGTGACCGATCACCCTAACGCCGTGGATTTCCTGAAGCGGGACATCAAGAACATCAACCGCTACTTCCGGAGCCTGGACGTCAAGGTGTGGAGTGACCAGACCGTCCTGAGATACGTTCAGGGGGTGCAACGCTAATGAAGATCGTCAAGATTCCCAAGGAGCGCGTCGGCGCATTGATAGGGCAGGGCGGGGAGACCAAGAAGTTCCTGGAACGGAAGACCGGCATGCGTATCTCCATCGACGCCGAAGAGGGGGAGGTGTACTTTGATGACACCAATGTAGAGGACCCGTTGCTTCCCTTGAAGGTCATGGATATCATCAAGGCCATCGGCCGCGGCTTCGCCCCTCAAAAGGCCTTCCGGCTCCTGGACGACGATGAGTACCTGGAGCTCATTGAGATCGATGACTACGTAGGCAAGACTAAAAATCAATTGGTGCGCGTCCGTGCCCGGGTTATCGGGGCCGGGGGCAAGACCCGCCGCATCATCGAGGACCTCGTTGGTGTCAACATATCGATCTACGGTGACACGGTCTGCATCATCGGCAACTCTGCGCAGATGCCAGTGGCACGTACCGCCGTGGACATGCTGTTGAGCGGAAGCGAGCATGCCACCGTATACCGTTATCTGGAAAGGAAACGGGCCACGCTGCGCATCACTGAGATGGGCTTCGATATCTGAGATCGAACGGTTCAGTTCCAAGCACTGCCGTTCTTCAGCAGGGCCACGAGGTTCCTGGGGAACATGCTCAGCTCAAGACCCAAAGGCTCCAGGCGGGTGGCCATCATCTTCGCTTCGGGCCCGGTAAAATCACCCTTCATTAGGAAGGCCGTCTCATCCTCGCTCAGCTCGCTGCAATGCACCATCCAATCCTTGACCTTGATGTTGGCCGGACATACATTCTGGCAGATCATACATCCCACTAGGGCGTTGTGCATTCCCGCAGATATGAATTCGGGGAACGGGGTATCGGCCGGCATCTCGTTGTGGAAGGTAATGCATCTCTCGGCATGCAACAGGAATCGATCGTCGGAGATGGCATTGGTGGGACACGCTTTCAGGCAAGCCCGGCACTCATCGCAGCGTTCCATGGCCTTCACGTCCCGCCAATCGTCTGGCAGCTCCCTGTTGGTGAAGAAGCTGGTCAGCCGATAGAAGCTGCCGAACTTGGGCACATAGGTGATGTTGTTGCGACCATACTCTACCAGACCTGTTCTGGCGGCCAGGGTCTTATGGGGCAGGATCGCCCTCATGAGGTGGACACCGTTCCCATCTCCCTTCTCCAGCAGATCGACGATCTCCTGGTCCATCTCCACTGCCTGGGCATAGGTTGGCGGGACGACGGTCCTTATTCTTCGCCCTTCCCAGTTGAAGGTGACCTCGCAGATGGGCTGTGGAACGGCGATAACGATGACGCTCTTGGCATCTGGGAACGATTCGGGCACGATGTATCTAAAACGGGCAAGGTACAGTTCGTAGAGCTTGGGGTCCAGTAGACCTTGATGATGGAAGATCTCCAGGTCCTTCCGCACCTCCGGGAGATGGGAGACGGAAAGAGACCTTGCGAGATATCCCTTCGCCTCTAGAAGCCTGAATATGTTCCCGTTCTCGGTCATGGGTCTGAACAGAGGGGTTCATGTGTCCCCAGACATTAAAACTCTTTTCCCCGTTAACAAACGATATTTTATTTATAGGGGAGAGGGTAGGGCGGCCCGCACATGAAGGAAGTACTCGAACAAGCGCTGAAGGCCCAGGACAAGGACCTTTGCGATCATTGTCTAGGGCGGCCGTTCGCCCACGTGGGCACCGGCACCACCAATGAGCGTCGCGGCGCCGAGCTTCGCCTCCTGATCAACGACAGGAGGGCCGAGGAGGGGTTGGCCCCCTACACACACCAGAGGTGCTGGTTGTGCGACGAGATTTTCGAGCAGGTGCCCCGCTTCGCTGAGGCGGTGGCCTTGAAACTTCAGGAGATCAAGTACGACAACTTCCTGGTCGGCACCAGGGTCGATCCAGTGGTCCAAGCTCGCGAGGAGGAGCTTTGGTCCCTGGTCGGTCAAGAGTTCGCCGAGCCCATAAAGTCCGAGCTGAACCGGGAGATCGGTAAGGCCGTCTTCGCCATCACCGATAAGGATGTGGACTTCAAGAACCCCCAGGTGGTGGCCTTGGTCGACACCCGTTTCGCCCACGTGGAGCTGGACGTGGCACCGGTATTCATCTATGGCCGCTATCGCAAGCTGTCAAGGGAGATACCACAGACCAAATGGCCCTGCCGCGTTTGTCAAGGCAAGGGCTGTCCCCGCTGCGACCACACCGGAAAGATGTACCAGACCAGCGTGCAGGAGCAGATCGGGGATATCATTCTGCCATACGCCAATGCCAAGGAGCATTTCTTCCACGGTATGGGGCGGGAAGACATCGACGCTCGCATGCTAGGTAACGGTCGTCCCTTCGTCATCGAGATCAGCAACCCTGTGTTCCGTGCATTGGACCTCGCTTCCATCGAGAAGGAGGTCAACGAAAAGTGCAAGGACATGGTGGAAGTGGAGGGTTTACGTTTCTCCACCCGTGAGGAGGTGCGGCGGATCAAGGAAGCCACACCGGAAAAGGAGTACCGGGTCCAGGTCACCATTCACGGCAAAGTTAATAAGGGTAAAGTGGATGAGGTTTCTCGCACGTTCAATCGAACCTGTATCGTCCAGCGAACGCCCGTTAGGGTATCTCACCGGCGAGCGGATTTGAAGCGCGAACGCCACATCGTCTACGTGGTCCTGGAGGATTTCCAGGAGGACAAGATGACGTTGCGGTTGCGCACCGAGTCCGGTACCTATGTGAAGGAGTTCGTCCACGGGGATGAAGGCAGGACCGAACCCAATCTCTCGGAGATGCTGGGAGTCCCCTGCACCGTGGACGTACTGGACGTGATCGGGATCATCGATAACAGTGAGGTATAGAAATGGTCAAAGCATCCCATGGATTGAGGCATAAGGGCCGAAACATACTGAGGAGGAACCCCAGGCACAGGGGGCTCTCTGCCATCACCCACGAGTTCGTTCAGTTCGAAGTGGGCGAGCAAGCCAACATCTTCCTGGACCCAAGCATACACTTCGGTGCCCCGCACCTGCGCTTTCACGGCAAGACCGGTAGGGTCCTGGCCGCTCAGGGACGCGCATACGTGTTGTCGGTCCGTGACGGTAACAAATACAAGACGGTAATTTCCAGACCCGAGCATATGCGCAAGGTCAAGTACTGATTGGTGGTAAAATGACCGCTGATCGCTATGTCACCTTGGCTGAGGTGAAGGAGATGTTGCAGGCCGAGGGTGAGGATAGAGAGTTCACCACCGAGCAGAAGCTAGCCTTGGAACACGCCAGGATCGCCAAGCTCACTGTCGAGCAGGCTGAGGAACTGAGGGCCAAACTTACAGCCCTCGATTTCATCTCAGAGATGGTCACATCCGAGCAGGTGGCGGTCAAGATCACCGACCTGCTTCCGACCCACAATGACGATGTCAGGGTCATATTCGCCAAGGAGCGAAGGGTGATCGATAAGAAGCAGGCCGAGCAGATTATTAAATTGGTGAATGAATATCTTTAGGCTGGTGTTATTTTGGAGGACTACGCGCATATCCTTGATTATCTACCGCAAGGACTACCCTCGGAGAGGGGTTTCAGAAAGGATCCAGTAGCGTATGCCCTCGGCGGCACCGAATTCAAACTTTTCGAACTGGTCCCCAAACCGGACGTCATCATCAACTTGGGTGAGACGGTCTACATCGGTAAGGACATGGACAAGAGGGACAAGGTCCTGCACGTGAAGAGGCGCGTTAGTTACGAGGAACTGACCGCAGGGGCTCAGAGCGAGCTTCCCTACGTCATCGTTGAGGTGATCAAGGAGACGGAGGCCCGTTACGTACAGTTCTTCAACGAGGCCCAATCGGTCACCACGCGCTATCATATGCTGGAGCTGCTGCCCGGTCTGGGCAAGAAGACCATGTGGGCCATCCTGGACGAGAGGAAGAAAGGTCCCTTCGCCTCCTTCGCGGACATAGCTGCTCGCATTCCGACATTCAAGCACCCCGAAAAGGTGGTGGCCAAGCGCATAGAGTCCGAGCTGTCCGACCCCACTCAGAAATACCGCATATTCGTTTCTAGGTGAGATGATCAGCATCGGGGAGCTGCGCTCCCTTCTCGAGCGGTATGGTGTAAGGCCTTCAAAATCCAAAGGGCAGAACTATCTGGTGGACCGCCGGGTGGCTGAAAGGGAGGTCGAGTATCTGGGGGTATCTCCAGGGGACCGGGTCCTAGAGGTCGGGCCGGGGTTCGGAATTTTGACGGAAGCGCTACTGCAGAGAACGCAGGACGTGACCGCCATCGAGCTGGAGCCAGGAGCGGTGAGGTTCCTTCGTGACCGTTATCCGCAGGTGAACGTATTGGAGGGTGACTTCCTGGAAGTGGACGTCCCGCCGTTCGACCTCTTCCTTTCTAACGTTCCATACAGCATATCCTCCCCCCTGCTCTTTCGATTGCTGGACATGAATTTCAAGCGGGCGGTGATCATGGTACAGCGGGAGTTCGCTGAGCGAATGGCCGCCTCCGCCGGGGAGAAGGAGTATTCCAGACTGTCGGTCAATGTGCATTATCGAGCGGAATGCAAGCTGCTGGAGAACGTCCCCCGTTCCCGATTCTGGCCTGAGCCAGAGGTTGATTCCACCGTCGTACTGCTAACCCCTCGCCCCGCCCCCTTCGCCCTAAAGGACGAGAAGCACTTCATGAGAATGGTCGACGTGCTATTCCAGCAGAGGCGCAAGAAGATCGGCACGGTGCTGAAGATGAAGGACATGATAAAGAAGGAAGAGCGGAAGGACCTGCCCTATATGGACCAGAGGGTGGAAGAGCTCAGCCCGGAGCAGATAGGGGAGCTGTCCGACGCCATCCAGAGGTTGTAAGCGCTTCTTCGCGTCAAAGACGGTAGCTTGAATACGTGTCAGTTGGATAGTCCCGATGGTGAGGTAGAAGATGGCAGTGGGTGAGATAGTTTTGTCGGTACCCTTCATGGGGGAAGCTTTGAGGAAGGGCGCACACTTGGGGCATAGGGCGCTATGTGTGTTCGAGAGCAAGGAAGTTCCCGAAGGCAGCAAACCATTCGGTATGGTGGACAGATGCGTGGCCAAGGCGGTCTTCATGTGCGCCAAAGGCGAAGTTTCCTCTCTGCACATAGGTCCTGAGGCACGTTCGGGGGTCTGTCCCGGTGGGCAGACCTGGACCGGGTTGACCGAGATGGCCGAGGGGCTCAGGTACTTCATCTCCACGGGTACCCCGGACTTCAGACACGGGGAGGCCGAGTTCCTGAAACTGGACCCCGACATGGTTACGCGCAGCAAGAACATCGTCGGCCTGATCAGGCCGCCTGACCGCTACCTGTGCGTCATGTCCTGTGATGATTTCCAGGGATCTCTTGGG
This sequence comes from Methanomassiliicoccales archaeon, assembly GCA_035527755.1. Taxonomy (NCBI): domain Archaea; kingdom Methanobacteriati; phylum Thermoplasmatota; class Thermoplasmata; order Methanomassiliicoccales; species Methanomassiliicoccales archaeon. The sequence continues at coordinate 7,927 of DATKZX010000009.1, forward strand.
ATTCCTAGGGCCATATTGCTATTCGCCGAGGCCGAACAGCTCCGAAACCTGCTCGCCCTGCACCATTTCGGCACTCCGGACATATTCACATCGACCAGTGCACCTTGGGGTCCCAGCTGCGCATCGTTCCTCAGCTATCCTGCCGGTCTGAGCGCCAACTGTCCGGCGCACGCCCTCATCATCGGTCCCGTGGACCCTACCGGCAACAACTGGATGCCACCGGGCATGATGTCCCTGGGGATCCCCATTCAACAGGCCGAGCGCATGGTCAAGGACATGCCCGCTTCCTTCCTGTCCAAACGGGTCCATATAGCATTCCCAGATGGGCGTTGAACGGCAGCAGCACACCCGGTTTGTGGTGAAAGGGACCGTTTCTTGTCAGGCAATCTTTTTTACCCCGGCCACCTTATGGATGGAGGGAGAAAAGATGCTCATCGGTATAGTCGGAAAACCCAACGTAGGGAAGTCCACCTTCTTTTCCGCGGCCACACTGGCAACAGCGGAGATAGCCAACTATCCGTTCACTACCATCAAGCCCAACAAAGGAATGGCCTTCGTGCGCACCAAATGCCCTCATATCGAATTCAATGTCAAGTGCCAACCGAAGAACTCAGCTTGTGAGAACGGCGTGAGATTGGTGCCCACGGAGCTGATGGACGTGGCCGGTCTGGTACCGGATGCTTGTAAGGGAAAAGGACTGGGAAATCAGTTCTTGGACGACCTTAGGAACGCTGACGCCTTCATTCATGTCGTGGACGCCACCGGCTCCACCGATTTCGAGGGGAACGCCGTGAAGCCAGGAAGCCATGACCCGGTAGAGGACCTGCAGTTCCTGGAAAGGGAGATCGTCGAGTGGATAAAAGGCATCATGGTGAAGGGGTTCGACAAGCTGGCCCGGGCGGCGCACTTGGAAAGCATGAAGTTGGAACAGGTGATCCATGAAAGGCTCACCGGGCTTGGGGTTAGCGAGGCACAGGTGTCCGCCGCCCTGCGGATCTCCGCGATGCCAGGGAAGATCATCGAATGGAAGGACGAGGACCTTTACCGCCTGGCACAGAACATACGCCGACAGAGCAAGCCGATGATAATAGCGCTCAACAAGGCGGATGTGGCCGATCCCGCGCTCATAAAAAGATTGAGCGAACTGGAAGGTTACGTAACGGTACCGACATGTGCCGAGACGGAGCTAGCGCTGCGTCGCGCGACCAAGGCCGGACTGATAACCTATGTCCCCGGCGACAAGGAGTTCAAGATCAACGATCCGGCGAAATTGAATCCCAATCAGAAGAAGGCGCTGGATTACATGGCCCAGGTCATGCAGAGATACGGCGGCACCGGGATCCAACAGTGCATAGAGAAGGTTGCCTTTGACATGCTGGACCTCATCGTCGTCTATCCGGTGGAGGATGAAGGACATCTCACCGATCACGATGGAAACGTCCTTCCAGACGCCTTCCTGTTACGCAATGGAAGCACCGCGAGGGACCTGGCATACAAGGTGCATACCGACCTGGGAGATCATTTCATAAGGGCGATAAACGCCCGCACTCATCGGGTGGTCGGCCACGACCATGTACTGGAGAACGAGGACGTGATGACCATAGTGGCGAAGAGGTAAGAGATGGGTGAGTGGGACGTCAGGTTGCTGACCGCTTCTTATTCCAAGGCGGAGAACGACAATATCATCATCGAGCTGTACGGCAAGACCAGGGACGGACGCTCCATCACCATGCGCAAGTCCGGGTTCCGCCCTTACTTCCACGTTGCCGCTCCGCCGGAGGAGGTGGCGCCCCACGTCCAAGGCAAGGACGATTTCCTTGCCATCGATCCGGTGGACCTCTTCCTTATCAACAGGGGTCGGATCGAACGTTGCTCAAAAGTGGTGATCAAGTTCCCTTGGGTGGTGCCGCAGTATCGTAAAGAACTGAAGCACCAGGGCTTCGAGGTGTACGCCGCCGATATCCCGTTCCATCACCGTTTCATCTACGACAACGACATCCCCGCATGTTTCACAGCCCGGGGCGAGGAGGTGAAGGGGGATTACACCACCGATCTGGTGATCAATCTGCGCTCCTTCACCGAGATCAAGCCGTTCACACCGAAGCTGAAGGTCCTGAGCTTCGACATTGAGAACTCCATCAAGGACGAGACCATCTACACCGTCTGCTACGTCATCAAGGACGAGGGTGGAATGCGCAACGGCGACCCCCTATTTGGCAGCGAGAAGGAGATCATAGAAAGGTTCACCCAGGTAATCCAGGAGGAGGACCCGGACATCATCACCGGGTACAACATCGACGGTTACGACATCCCCTTCATGATGAAGCGGGCGGAGAAATATGGGCTGAACAACCTTCAATGGGGTCGCGACCTTTCCGCACCCCGCCAGGTCATGGGGAGATTCTGGCGCTTGACCGGAAGGCTGGTTGCCGACGCCTGGTGGGCGGTGAAGGTGGAGGTCCGGCCTAAACAGGAGACACTCAACGCCGTGTCCAAGCTACTTCTGGGGGAGGAGAAGCTGGATGTGGACATGAAGATGAAGGTCGGCGAGGACTATGATCCCCGGGCCATCGACAAGGAATGGGCCAACAATCGGGATAAGGTTCTAGCCTACTGTCTGAGGGACGCCGAGCTGGCGTTGAAGATACTGGGCAAGGTGGGAAGGATCCGCAAGGGCATGGACCTTGCGGCCGTATCCCGTATGCCAGTGGACGACGTGCTGAACAGCGGTTCTTCGCAGCTCATCGATTCCATCCTTATTCGTTCGGCCGACCGCAATGTCCCACAGGTGGCGGTACCGCTGACCGGTGATTTCGGCGATGATGAGGAAGCGATCGAAGGCGGATATGTGCATGAGATCTCCCCCGGGGTCTACCACTGGGTCTGCGTGTTGGACTTCAAGTCCATGTATCCGAGCCTGATCATCTCCCGCAACATCTGCTTCACCACCAGAGATGACAGCGGGGAGGTGGTCTCGCCCATAGGCGTTCACTTCCTCACCAAAGAGCAGCGCGTCGGCATTCTGCCGACCATCCTGGCCGACCTCATGCGCCGGAGGGACGAGACAAAAAGGCTGATGAAACAGGCCAAGGACCCCGAGGAGGCGCACTATTACGATGGTCTGCAAGGAGCCATCAAGATATTGATGAACTCATTCTATGGGGTGTTCGCATCCTCCTTCTACCGATTCACCGACCGGAGCATAGGTGGCAGTATCACCGCTTTCGCCAGGGAGACGACGAAGGGTATCATCAAATCCCTGGAGGGCGAAGGCACCAATGTGATCTACTCGGACACCGACTCGGTCTTCGTTCAATCTCCCTACCCGGAGCTCCCTGGTTCCATCACCTTCGGTAAGGATCTGGCGGTGCGTTTCTCCAAGGAGGGGGGCTCCCTGGAGTTCGAAAAGATCATGGAGCCCCTGTTCTCCCACGGCAAGAAGAAGAGGTACGTGGGACGCATGATCTGGCCAAAGGAGGAGCTGATCATCCGCGGCTACGAGGTGAGGCGAACCGACGCCTTTGACCTTCAGTCGGAATCGCTGATGACGATGTTCGAGTTCATCATGGACGGAAAGATCGACGAGGCGGTGAAGGCCGCCCGCTCCTATGTCCAGGACATGTTATCCGGGAACGTGCCGATCGAGAAGTTGATCATCTCCAAGGGATGCCGCGATTTCAGGAAATACGCCAATCCCGACGCCCAGGCGACAGTGCAGACGGCCAAGAAGCTCATGACCATGGGATACGAGTTCGTACCGGGGATGAAGGTCTCGTGGATCGTGACGAACTCAAGAAAGAAGCCCCAGGAGGTGCAGCCCTACGTAAGCGGGCAGGAGTTCCCCTACACCCCCGACTATCGTTATTACGCCGAACGCATGGCCCAGACGTTGTCGCGGGCCACAGAGGTGTTCGGTTGGGGAGACCGGGACCTACTGAACGGCAATCAGCAGGCCAACCTCTTCGATTCTTCGTTCACCGAGGAAAAGAAACCCGTTATCAAGTTGGAGCAGGTCAAGAAGACCGATAAGAAACTATCACTGGATGACTTCATGTGATCCCCGGTCTGCAAATCGTTTATATACGGCGACATTATGTGTCGGGACTGTAACGAGATCGATGTCTCGTTGGAAATGTACCCCTTAGGGGGCGAATCCCGAAACGCCGCTCTTTGCGGCGCTGGTGATACAAATGGTAGATAAGAAGATCGACGATAACGAGGACGGACCCCGCCCGGTGAGGGGTAAGAGCATGTACTCTTACATCTCCGACGCCTGGGACCGCCCCGAGGATTCTTACGTTAAGGCTCTGCAATGGGAACGCCTCATCTCTTGGAGGCGGGAGAAGAACTTCAGCCGTATCGAACGGCCTACCCGATTGGACCGCGCCCGGGCTCTTGGCTACAAGGCCAAGCAGGGCGTCATCGTGGTCCGCGGCCGTGTCCGAAAGGGCGGGCTGCAGAAGCGCAAGATCTGGAAAGGACGCCGGGCCAAGCGCGAGGGTATGAAGAAGATCACCATGGGCAAGAGCATCAAGAGGATCGCCGAGGAGAGGACGGCCAAGCGCTATCCTAACATGGAGGTTCTCAACTCTTACTGGGTGGGAGAGGACGGTAAGCACGTCTGGTTCGAGACCATCCTGGTGGACAAGCACCACCCCTCTGTGATGGCCGACAAGAACCTGAACTGGATATGCGGCCGGGCCCACAAGAACAGGGTATACCGCGGTAAGACCTCCGCCGGACGGAAGGGTCGCGGAATGCGCTGGAAGGGCAAGGGCGCCGAGAAGGCCAGACCATCTGTCAGGGCTCACAACAACCAGATAAAGTAGGCCTATCGGCCTACTCAGAAATCTCTTTCAAACGTCTTTCCACTTCTTCTTTATCCATCCCGATGAGCGGATGGTATACAGGTACGTCCACGTCCAACCGTTCCGCGGAGACAAGTTCGTCGATCGACCAGCCGACCACCACTCCGTGGGCCTTGCCTAGGTATATCTGCTTCCCCAAAACCCCGCTGATCTTGCGGACCTCGGGGTCCCAGCCATCGATTATGCGCATGGCTTCCTCGTTTTTCCCCAGAAAAAGCACCCGGCAGCCTCGTTTCATCATCATCCAGGCCGCCAGGGCATCCTTTCGTTCGTTCATTATGGCCACGACCTTGCCCTGACTGCCCATGGGCAGACCCCCGGGGCCGTCCAGGTACTCGCTGAAGATGTAGGCGCGGTTCTCCCTCACCTCCACATAGATTATCTGGTCCGGATGGTGCAGGTCCACTCGCACACCCCTATGTCGAGTGGCTTCGAAGATCTCCTCACCAGCATCGCGAGCCAGGTCCATGCTGGTGTATGTGTGTGTGCCATTGCGGCGAGCCTCCACCCTGAAGCTGGAACCGTCCTTCAATAAAGGGTCCGCGATCTTCAAGGCTAGCTTCCTGATGCTGACAAGGTCGCTGCCGCATTCCTCCACCAAGCTCAGTGAGGAGATGCCGAACACGCGGCGCAGCACCGCTGCAGCCTCCGTTGGCCGGTCCGTGCTCACGAAAAGTCTTCCATACTGACAATCAATGAAGGCCTCGATCTTTTCCTTGGCCAAGGCGGCCATCATGTTGTAGGTGAGCACCCTCTCAAAATATCTGCGGATGCCTTGACTCTTCAATCCGAGTTCGGCGTACCTGACGAGCAGCAGGCCCATACCCCTTCCATATCGATCGGGGTAATAAACCATTCTCCCGCTAAGATTATGTTCCAAGGCGATCATGACCGACCAATGGACGCCTTGCTGCTTCTGCTCATCGCCCTGCTATGCATGAGCGCTGGGACCATCGGCGCCCTCATGGGCCTCGGAGGAGGGTTGATAATAATCCCCCTGCTAACATTGGGCTTTGGTATTCCCATGCAGGAGGCCATAGGCGCAAGTTTGATCGGGGTGATCGCCACCTCGACCGGGGCGGCCACCAAGTACGTGAAGCAAGGATTGACCAACGTACGTCTGGCTCTGTTCCTGGAAATGTCTACCACCATGGGGTCCATAATCGGGGCGCTGATCGCTGTCTATACCAACCAGACGGTACTGTTCCTGTTCTTCTCCGCGCTATTGGTCTATGCCGGGTTCACCATGCTTCGCCGGACCGAGCTGTTCTTCTCCCCCGACGAGGTGAAGGCTGAAGAGCAGATAGTGGACCTTTCCTGCAGGTACGTCGACCCTCGGAGCAATTGTGAGATCAACTACGGTGTGAAGGGGTTGAGGAAAGGATTGGCATACAGTAGTGTCGCCGGTATGCTCTCCGGCCTGCTGGGGGTGGGCGGCGGCCTGGTCAAGGTACCGGTAATGAGCGTCTGCATGTGCGTACCGTTGAAAGCGGCCACGGCCACCAGCAACTTCATGATCGGTGTGACGGCCCTCACCGGGGCCATCATCTTCTACGGCCATGGACTGTTGAACGCCTATCTCTGCGCCGCTGTGGCTCTGGGGGTCTTTGCCGGGGCCTATATCGGGACCATGCTCATGGCAAAATATTCCTCCAACCAGCTGCGAAAGGGTTTCGCCATTATGCTGTTCATCGTCGCCGCGTCCATGATCCTCAAGACCACCGGACTGTGGGGTGGGGCATAATGGCCGGGCAGGAAAGGCTATGCCGGGTGGTGCATCCCATCCTCAAATGGGGAATGCTGCTCAGCATGGTATTGTTGATATCCGGGTTGCTCTTGGGACTGGGGGCCGGTGCAGAGATGGAAGGCACCTTGCCACTGGAAAAAATTCCCCAAGGGATGATCGACCTGGACCCCCTTGCCTTCGTCACCCTCGGTCTGCTGATGCTGATAGCCACCCCACTGACCAGGGTCCTCGGTGCCCTATGTCTTTTCCTGGGTGAGAAGGACTGGAAGTTCGCGCTGATATCCATGGTGGTGCTGTCAGCGGTGGTATTGGCGGTATTTCTAGGGGCGGTATGAGTCGGAAGTGAGCGGTCAGACCGCATGGTTTTACATATCCGGCATCAATCCCGGTCCGCTTATGGCCAAGGACAGGTGCAAGGACGAAAATTGGTACTATTCATTTCTGCCCTACAACATATCGGCAGGAAGCACCAACGCGCTGATCCCCCTGTTCATCACCGAGGGGTTGAAAGGTACCGTTGCGCAGGTGGGACTGATCAGCGCGGCCACTTCCCTAGCATCGGTCCCGGGCAACATCCTTTGGGGCAACCTTTCCGACACCACCAAGAAGCGAGCCCCGTTCATCCTCATCGGATTCCTGGGAATGGCCCTCTCTTTGATCTTGATGGGGTTCACCAGCGGAATGGGTGGGTATTTCGTGGCCAATTTCCTCTTCGGTATCATGGGGGCGGCCATAGCTCCGGTGGGGACCGTTCTGGTCCTGGAGTGCTTCCGGAAGGAGGAATGGGCCAAGCGACTGGGGCATTTCAGCCGGATCGGAGGCATGGGGTGGGTGCTCGGTCTGCTGGTCGGTACGATGTGGTTGCTGATCTTCCCGAGCAACGGAGATTCCGCGCCCATGCGTTCCCTGTTCATACTCTCCGGTGCATTGTGCCTGATATCTGTGTTCCTTGGCTGGAAGTACATGCCGGAACCCTCGCGGACCGTGGAGAGGAAGGAACTTCACCGGTTGGACCTCTACAAGGTGCCTCTCTTCGTGCAAGAGAAGTTGCGATTCATGCCCCAACGTCTACTGTACGTGGTCGAGATGTCGAGCAAGAACCTCAACTCCCGTAATTTTCCAAAAGCCCTTAAACGCTACTATATAGTGGTCTTCCTGGCTTTCACCGGTTTCTTGGGCTTCTATGTTGCCCTGCCCACATACCTGTCACAATACGTGGGAATAAGCAGCGCCCAGGTCATGGCGGTATATCTGGCCAGTGCGGTGGTCTCCGCGTTCACATACGTGGCCGCCGGTCGGTACGTTCATAATTACGGTGGCAGAAAGGCGCAGAGCATTGCGTATGTCGGAAGGATACTCATCTTCCCCTCCTTCTTCCTCGTCACCCTGCTGCCCCTGGACCTCACTAGCGTGTTCATCGTGATGTGTGCTCTTAACGGGTTGTCCGGCTATTTTTGGGCCATGTTCGCGGTGGCCTCCGATTCCCTGGTGGCCAAGATGTCCTACAACCATTTCCGCAGTCAGTCCATGGGCATGTTCAGCTCTGTGAAAGGGATATCCACCATCATCGGTTCCATAACCGGTGGTCTGATAGCCCAATACCTCGGCTACCTTGCACTTTTCATAATGTCATCAGTCTTCGTCATCATCGCCCTGGCCATGCTCGCCTTCACCGATGTGGAGAAGGAACCGGACGATTCTGAACAACCTGCGATAGTAGTGACGTGAGATCACAGCAGGGTGGCAATGCTCCGTCCCAGCTGCAAAGCCTTCTCTTCCTGTTCCGATCGTAGCTCGCTCCCCTCTACAAAGAAGTGCTGAGGTGGTAACAACGGACGCAGTCCCGTCTTTGAAAGCATCCGGTGCAAACGATCGGCCGCTCCTGAATGGACCTCCTCGAAACGGGTGTCGAAGACCACGAAGTCATGATCCTTCCCAGCATCCTTCACCGCGTTACGCACCAAGGTCTTGAACCGGAAGGTCGGTCGACCCCATCTGGTTGGCGAACCCAATATCCAAAGATGAACGCCCAGGAAGTCCTGTTCCCCCGATACGGACTGGTGACGGCAATCAACCTCATTCCCTCCTTCCCGAAGCCCTTCGGAAATGGCATTGGCGATCCGTTCAGTGTTCCCGTAGAAGCTGTCGTACATGACCAGTATGCGCATGTGTAGTCCCCACTGCATCCTTCCCTGCGTTTACAATCTTTGCGCCACTCCCATTCCAGAACAGGGAAGGCCCTAAAACAGGCAAAATTTGATATAATTCAATCCTAGTCATAAAACCAGCCAACGAGTCCTTATCACGAGTAAGTTGATTAAGGCCGTTCGGATTGGGGGAAGGGAGATCGGATCATGGGCAGGCTGAGCCTTGGCACGAAGATCAAGTTGGGCATTTCTGCCGCACTTATCATTCTAGTGATACTGGCCTCCAACCCGGAGGCGGTGGGTAAGGCGCTCACCAACGTGGACCCCACCCTCATTGGCATCGTTGTACTCCTCTACCTGATCAACATGGTCTTCAAGGCCTACCGGTGGGGGGTGCTCATGCGCAACACCGGTCATTCCGTCTCCTTTCGCACCACCTTCACAGCTTTTTCCCTTTCACAGGCTATCAACAACCTTATTCCCGGTCGGGTGATCGGCGAGACCTCCCGCATAGTGGAGATAAATACGAAGGAAGGGGTGGGGATGGGCAAGGGGCTGGCCACGGTAGTTACCGAGAGGGTCATGGACTTCGTGGTCCTGACGTTGCTGTCGGTCACCAGCCTAATACTGTTGCTGGCCTATATCATCGAAGACCTTCAAGGTTTATTGATATTCATGGTCGTGGCCATGGTCGTGGCCAACATGTTCTTTATCTATATACTGGCCAAACATTCATTGATGGTCCGCATCGGCGGATGGGGGACAAAGGTCATCAAGAAGGTGGTCAAGGGAGAGAAGGGCGAGAACTACGCTCTTAAACTCACGGACCTAGTAAATTCGTTCAACGAAGCTCTGTCCTTCAAGGGCAACTGGAAGTTATTGGGGTGGGCATCCGTGCTCACCATGGTCATATGGGCCAACGAGATCTTCCGGCTGTACCTGATCATGGAGGCGATAGGGGTGAACGTTTCCATAGTGGCGGTCATCGCCACTGCCAGCCTGGCATCGCTCAGCGCGGTATTGCTATCCGCTGGTAGCGGCAATGTGGTAATGTCATCGGCGGTCTTCACTGCCAGCGGCCTGAGCTACGAAGTGGCGGCCACCGCCGGTCTGCTGAGCGCTCTGACATCCATCTGGCTCTCGGTCCCGGTGTGTTTACTGGCAATGCTGTTCGATCATCGGAAGGGATCGGCCGCGGCCAAAGGGTCATCTGATAACAAATCCGAAAAAGTCAAGAGGGGATTCCACTGAAGTGCACCACCGTTTTACTGCTGAAGAACGAAGAAGGGAACATCGGTCCCCTGACCGAGGACATCCTGCAGGTCTACGAAGAAAAGGGGATCGACGGCGAGGTACTGCTGGTGGACGACGGGAGCACCGACCGTTCAGCGGCGTTATGCGATGCGCTGGCAGAGGACCATGCGAACGTGAGGGCGGTGCATCACGAGGTTAATCTGGGACGATCATACGCCATTCGCACCGGGTTCCAGCAGGCGAAAGGCGACATCGTCATAATCATGGATGCTGACCGGCAGTACGAGCCTAAGCAGATACCGCTCTTTCTATCGAAGATCGATGAGGGCTTCGATGTGGTCACCGGTTGGAGGCGGGAGCGGACCGACACTTTCGTCCGCAGGTTCATCTCCAAGACATACAATCGTTTCATCATCAGGAGCAAGTTCGGTCTGCAGATAAAGGACCAGAACAGCGGGTTCAAGGCGTTCCGCCGGGAGAAGGCGGTGAGCATAGGCTTCGACCCAGAAGGGTACAAGGGGCTGCACCGGTTCATCCTGCCATTGGCGGCCTTGAAGGGCATGAAGATCATCGAGGTGCCCATCGTGCACTACGACCGGCCGAGCGGCAAATCGTACATCAAATTCTACACCGTACCGTTCATAACTCTGGGTGACTTCTCCAAGTTCAAGAAGGACCATCGGGAGGAGATCATGGCCCTCAAGAAGAAGCGTTGAACACATCGTTCTGAGGATGTGATATGAGGCTCAGGCTGCTGGATCGATGGGGCATGGTGACGGAAAAACTGCGTCCGCTCACCACCGGACGTAAGTTGGTCCTGTACGCAATGCTCGTTCTGATCCTCTATGGATCGATGATAATCGTTGACAACACCTTCCTGGTCAACGTCATCGATGAGGACCTCTCCCATCCGGACCTCGATGTCTATCGCGAAAGGGCTCAGACCATTTTGGACGGTAACCTGCTATACAGGGATGTGCACACCGAGACCCCTCCGTTCATCAACTACCTGCTGGTCGTCCCTCAGTTACTCGGAGGGGCGGAGCATGATTGGGTCTGGAGCATCTATTTCTCTTTATTCGCGTTCCTGCTGGCCTCTCTCATTTACCTATCACTGCGTCAATATGATGAGCTGAAGGCCTATCTGGCCGGGGGTGTGGTCCTGCTCTCTCCCTTCACCTTGGTGGAGTCAGGCACCGGAGAGGACGAATCCATCGTAGCCTTCATCTTCATTCTCGCGGTGGTTCTAATGCTGCTACAGCGCAGGAACCAGGCCAGCGTGGCAATAGGGGTGGGTATATGGACGAAGATGTTCCCTGTTCTATTGTTCCCGGTGCACTTTCTGCAGCAGCGTAATTGGAAGGACCGCTTCCAAACGATCATCATAGCGCTGCTGGTCACCGGGATCATCGCCCTGCCCTTCGTTCTGCTCTGCTGGGAGGATTTCTCCTACTTCCTGAACTTCTATTTCCTGGGAGATGGCGGGCGTCCGACCGGAGGCTCCAGTTTCTGGCATTTCCTGAACATGGGTGGATGGGGGATCCCCAGCGTGGTCCAGCTGGCGCTGCTCGGAGTGGCCATGGCCTTCGCCTATCTCTATCCCTATCACATGAGGATGTCCGTCTGGCAGAGCGTGATCATCGTGATGATGGTCTTCTTCATCTTCTATCCGAAGGTCCACATGGGCTATTGGATAATGATGGTGGCTCTGCTCTCCATATGGGCGGCGCAGAACTGGAAGATCTGGGCCAGGTTGTTCTTCGCCTATCTCCCGATGATATTGGCGACGATGCTGGCAAGAGGAGAGGGTACCGAACCCCCGGTGGAGTTCAACGGGAGCTGGCTGGTCGGCCTCGCCCTGGCATTGATCGGGCTGCTGCTCTTCGTAGACGCTGTCCGCCTGGCATTGAAGGAACGCCCCTTCATCGATAACAAAGCGTTAGAGTCTGGCGATTAAAGGTTCAGAGCAGTCTTTTCCCCGCATCGGCTCCCGAGCGGCAATCGTAGACGTCCGTGATCTTCATGGCCAACAGTCCCTTGCATTCCAGTTTGGGCTTCCTTTCCTTGACCAGTCCTTTCATCTTGATGTAGTCTGGACCAGAATCGATGACCTTCACGTCGCCCTTGACCTTCAGGCAACCGACGATGCCGGGGGTCCATACCAGTAAGGCGACCCGGGGGTTCTCCAGTACGTTCTTCAGCGTCTGGCTCATGAACTGGTTGCCGATCCACACCGTCTCATCGTCCATAAGGATCGCCATGCCGATGGGGACCACGTTCGGGTCTCCGTTCTTAGAAGCGGTTGCCATGGCGAAGTACTTGGTGGCCTTGAAGGCCTCCGTCATCTCCGGGGTGAGCTTGACCATGGCCGGTAATGCCATCGGTAGGTAATTATCAATTCGCCAATCATTTGGAAATCATAATGATACGATACTGTCCACGTTCCTTGCCTTGGTCAGTATCTGGAACTTGGACATCTTCTTAGAAATGACTATGCGGTCCACGTTCTCTATCAGCTGAACACGGTCCTTGAGGATCGCCCAGTCCACGTCCTCCTCGAACTCTAGCTGGTCTATGTTGGAAATTATCACCGTTCCATCGATGGATTCCAGATCGTTACGGGACACTTTTAGGCTGTCCAGGTTCGTAATTCGATAGACCGGGTCCTTGCTTTTTTCCAACAAGGCCTTCATGGCTTGGGTGGTCAGGTCGCCGATGGGCATTCCTCGCAGGGTAGCCTCGGCGGAGAATTGCAGGTAGGTCTCATCGTCTATGCCTCTTATGGTCACGTTTGTCATTGGATCCTCTCTCCCCGAAAACCATATCCCCGATGGCTTAAGGAGATGATAAAAATGATTTCTCCAATCAATAGCATGCCAAAGGATATGAGGGCGAAGGCATCAAGGTCGAGGCGCAGGACGTTCAATAACGCCACCATTCCAAATATTTGCAGTGCCAGCCCAAACAAGGTCGTTTTCCTGCGTTCCGATCCTTCAGATATGACTGACGAACGACCATCGTTTCGGGTGGCGTATACGGACCCGCTTTTCTTGGTCTTTGACGAGACGTTCCTTGTTGAAAAGGTTCCAGATCGATCCTTCAGGCTCTCATTGCGAAGCCAGGAATATTCCGAATCCCATTTAGCAGGTGTTATTCTCACCATTATCACCTAAATCACCATATGATTACATGTAATATATGATTATTTTGGTGAACAAGGAAGTAGCTTATCGAATCTAACAATTGTCAATCTAATCCGGCGAGAGTTTCTACCAAACATGGCGCGATAAAAAACCGTTCGGCCATTTATGTCAAGTAATAAAATATGCGATGGTGCAGGGGAAGGGATTTGAACCCTCGGACCACTAAGGACTAGACCCTGAATCTAGCGCCGTTGGCCAGGCTTGGCTACCCCTGCCTAGGATTTAGCCGATTGAAATCTATGTACTAATACCTTATGCCCTTGGCTGTAACCGTGGATGCTTGGCGAACCATTCCGTGGCCAGTATGGACATGAGGACATCGTCTACCACGTGGCCGTTCTTGGAACGGTTTTGACGTATGACCCCTTCATCCTGGAAACCGCACTTCTTGTAGGCCTTCCTGGCCCGGACGTTCTCCGTGTCGGTGAACAGCTCCACTCGTCGCATGCCCAGCTCCTCGAAGCTGTAACGCAACAAGGTGGTGATGGCGTCGCTGCCGTAACCCTTTCCCCAGTGATCCTTCTCACCGATCATGATGCCAATGGTGGCCCTTCGATATTTCCAGGCGATCTCTTCCAATCCAGTGTTACCGATGGGTTTTCCCTCCTTGGTGAGTATTGTGAAGGTCATCCTGTCGTTCCGGTGTATTCCGTCCACCCAGCCGTATTCCATCTCCAGACTGATCGGTGGATCGGCCTTCAACCACCGGGTGACCTCCGGGTCGTTGATCCACTTGGCGTACAAAAGGGCGTAGCTGCGCTCCACCGCCACCAGGTTCACCTTCTCACCGATCAGCACGATCCTGCCTCCTCTGAGAGCAGGGAAAGTAGAACGGCATCACGCCAGACACCGCCGCTGAAATGGTCCTCCCTCAGCATCCCCTCGGCTCTGAATCCCGCTTTCTCGAACGCGCCTAGGAGGGTAAGGTTGCCCGATGGCACCCTAGTCCACAATCGATGCATGCTCTGGGTATCGAATGCGTAGCTGGCTGTCAGCGTCAAAGCCTCTACCATTCTATCCTCGTCCTTTTCCTCCCCCCATATCAGCGCCATCTCGGCCGAATTGCTCATTGGGTGCAAGTGGGTGATCTCCACCAGTCCCCTGGGGGTCACATCTGCCAGGTCCACAACGATCATATCGAAACGAGATGGCTGGGCCAGACGCTCCCGTATGAGGTCCTGCACCTGTTCCAGACTGTAGCAGGGTTTCCACCGCGGCCGACCAACGCTCTCCCTCACCGCCGGATCGTTGAGCCATTTGTACATGGCTAGTTCGTCGGTCGTTTGTATCGGCTCCAATCCCACTAACGCTCCTTTGAGCATGTGGCCCTAATTCGCCCCTGGGCAGATAATCTTATTCCAGGTATCAATCTCCGAACAGACCCTAGGATTAATCGTAAAGATGATTTATGGGGAACGGTATCGCCGGCCATGGACCTGAAGATCGTGCTTTTAGGACCTCCCGGTTCAGGCAAGGGAACGCAGACCGAGAGGCTGGTGGCTGAGTTCGGTTTCACCAAGATATCTACCGGGGACCTGTTGCGCGAGGCGGTACGCAACGGCACCCCATTGGGCGTCGAGGCCAAAGGCTACATGGACGCCGGCAAGCTGGTACCTGACGACCTGGTGGTAGGGCTGATAAGGGAAAAGCTCAAAGGGCTGAAGGACGGGATATTGCTGGACGGCTTCCCTCGCTCCCTGGAGCAAGCCCATAAACTGGAAGAGTTCTTCAATGTTGAGATGGCAATAGACCTGGAAGTGGACCAGGAAGTGCTTATCAAACGTTTGACGGAAAGACGATCGTGCCGGGCCTGCAACGCGGTGTTCCATCTGGAGTTCAATCCTCCGAAGAAAGCAGGTGTCTGCGATAAGTGTGGCGGCGAGCTTGCTCAGAGAAGTGACGACACCGAGAAGGTGGTGCGTGAACGCTTCAACACATACACAGAGCGTACCGCTCCCCTCACCGAGCATTATCGTAAGAAAGGGGTGCTCAAGTCCGTGAATGGTATGGGTGCGATAGATGATGTCTACCAACACATCGCGGCGGTCATCAAGGCCGCCTAATACCCACATCCAACGAAAAGATTAAAGATGGGAAACATTTACCATCGCTTCACAGCCCCGTAGTGTAGCGGTCAATCATGCGGGATTCTGGATCCTGCGACTCCAGTTCGAATCTGGACGGGGCTACTTTTTAACCTTTACAGATCTTCCAGACGTTCTTTTCCAAAGCACAGGTCTTGGAAGTACTTCTCGGCATCCGGTGGTCCCCTGGAGATGACCACGTCGCCGATCTCCAGTTTTGTAGACTTGTCCGGTCCATAGAGATATTTGCGTCCACGCTTTATCGCCACAACCCACATGCCGCTCTGACTGGCCAACCGCATTTTGCCTAGGGTCCGTCCCACCAGGTCCGATCCGTCCTTGACCTCAGCAAAGGTGATGATGGTGTCGGCGTCCTTGATGCTCAGAAGGATAACTGGGTGCGGTTCATCATCCATGATGGTCACCATGGCGATCTGCATTGCCGCATCGGATATCTCCTCTACTGCCGCGGCCAACTTGATGATCGTGAAGGCCTTCCCTTCGTCCCCGTCCTGCACCACTCGTTCGATCGCCTGGCGTTGGATGTCGTTAGCCAGTCCATCCAGCATCTCTTCCATGAGCACGACCTCCTCGGCGATCTCCTTGTTGTTGTATAATAGGGATGAATAGGCCAGGTCGATCATCAGTTCCGACGTGTCCTTGAGCTCCAGAAGCATCTCGTCCAGTTGGTCCATCAATCTTCCTCCGTTTCTTCATCGGGGTACACTGGCCACTTCTCCTCGCCGATGGCATAGGTCCGTAAAATGTCGTATCCGTCGTCCGTTCCGCGGACGATCAAGGTGTCCCCGGCCTTCAGCTTCGTCTCGTCCTCGGGGTCATAGATCCAGCGCTTGCCACGTTTGATGGCGATGATGCGCATCCCCGTCTCCGATTCCACGGCCAGCTCATCGATGGAACGCCCTACCATATCTGATCCATCGTTCAGCACCAGGCGCTTGATCTTCTCTTCGGCCTCTCTTAGAATAAATGACAGGAAAGGACGTTTGTCCACCTCGCATTCTATGAGCTTGACGATGTCCCCGGCAGCGTTGGATATACGCCGGGAAGCGGAGGCGACCTCAAGAAGGGAGGATAGTTTGGCGGCATCCTTAAGGGTCCGGGCAGAGAGCATGGCCTTGATACGGATGTTCTTGCTCAGCTCTTCCATGTCGGCTTCAAGGTTCTTGACCTCTTCGGCGGTCTCCTCACTATCGAACATTATGGAGGCGTAAGCCAGGTCCACCATGATCTCTGAGATGTCCTTCATTTCGGTGAGCATCTCTCTCACTGTGGCGTGAGTCAGATCATACTTATCCAATCGTTGGTCTCTCCCATGATCAAACATAAAAAAAACACCTACACCGTGCCACGTCACCTGGCCATCGGCTGGGCCGGGGGTTGATGATGGATATCGCGCGTGACATCTTGGTTGGCCTCACGGGAGCCACCAGGTCATTGACACCGGTGGACCGCCGTCACTCGTTCGTTATGAGGTTCTCCATATATCATCGTTGCGAAAACCAGGGATTTTTACCAGTCTATAAGAACTCAAATTATACCATCTGGTGGCACGGCTTATTATTAATATACTAAAATGTTACCTAATAGCGGGTGCGGACGTGAGCGGGGTAGTGAAGGCGTTCTTCAGTAACAACAGGGCGGTCTTCATATTGGGGTTCACCGCACTGCTCATCTCCTCGGTGGGCGACATTTTGGCCGGTGTCACCCTGGGTTCGATGACCAACACCCTCGAGCTATTGCCCGGGCTCATGATACTCATACCCCCGGCCATAGGGATGAGGGGGAACATCTTCGGCGCCTTGGGAAGCCGGTTAGGCACGTCCATGCACGTGGGGACTTTCGAACACTCATTGCGGAAGGGCAGCATTCTGCGCCAGAACATGGAGGCGTCGCTGATCCTTACAATGACCATCTCCTTCCTCATGGGTGTGCTGGCCAAGGTAGTGTCATCCGCGCTGGGGGTGAACAGCATCAGCCTGGAACAGTTCATCTTCATCTCCGTTTTCGGAGGGGTGCTGGCCGGATTTGTGCTGCTGGTGGTGAACGTCATAGTGGCCAACATCGGTTTCCGCCGGAACTGGGACATCGACAACATCAGCGCCCCGCTGATAACCGCGGCCGGTGATATCGTTACCTTGCCCATGCTCTTCCTTGCCGCCATAATCGTTCTCGATGGCAAGGCGATCATCAGCGACCTTTTCTACGAACTGATGGTAGTGGCGTTCCTGGCCATAACCATGTACCTGGTGTACGAGGCGCTTTACCGGAGGGACGCGGAGGCCAAGCGCATCTTCGTGCAGAGCGCCCCGGTGCTAGCTATCTGTACCATTCTGGACCTGGGTGCGGGGTTGACCATCGAGGACCAGCTTGCCCACCTGGTGGCCTTCCCGGCATTACTGGTCCTAATACCTCTATTCCTGCAGAACTGCAACGCCCTGGGCGGGATACTGACATCCCGTATATCCTCCCTGCTGCACATGGGTATCATGTCCCCGGGAAGGACGCCCGGAAAGGTCGGGTACGAGAACTTCGCTATCATCTACATCTTCGCCCTTTGGGCCTTCACATTCGTCAGCATTGCCACGCATTTCGTCTCACTAGCCATGGGTCTGGCCTCACCAGGTCTGCTGATCATGATCACATTGGGTCTGGTGGCCGGGCTGATCACTGTCACTGTGCTCAATTTCCTCTCCTATTACGTGGCGGTGACGACGTTCATGTTCTCCCTGGACCCAGACGATCATAGTATTCCAGTAACTTCCTCGGCCATCGATTTCATTGGGGCACTGGCGCTTATGGGCGTAATAGTGGCTTTCGGTCTCTCGGCCTGATTTGGCACAACTTAATATGCTATGGAACGTTCCCTAGGTATTCTTGAGGGATATGGATGATCGATAAGGAGACCATCTTGGGCAATCTGGAGAGATACGATCCAGAAAAAATAAAGATCGGTGTATTGGCTTCCCACTCCGCTTTGGACGTCTGTGACGGGGCGGTGGAGGAAGGATTCAATACTTTAGCCGTATGCCAGGAAGGCCGGGATACCGCCTACACCAAATACTTCAAGGCCAAACGCGACGCCAGCGGTAAGTTGAGGCGGGGGATGGTCGATGAAACGATCATGCTCAAGAAGTTCAAGGAGACCATTACCCCTCGGGTGATGGACCATCTGCTTAAGGAGAACGTTCTTTTCGTGCCGAACCGTTCTTTCACTTCATACTGCAGCATCGACGCGGTGGAGGACGATTTCACGGTTCCAATGGTCGGCTCCCGATCATTGCTGCGATGCGAGGACCGTGGTGGGGAGAAAGATTATTACTGGCTGCTGGACAAGGCCGGAATGCCCTCCCCCCGCAAAGTGAAGCGCCCCGAGGACATAACCGCCCTGACCATCATCAAGTTGCATCACAAGCAGAAGAAGTTGGAGCGGGGCTTCTTCACCGCATCGACCCTGAAAGAGTACGAGGAGAAATCACAGAAGCTCATCTCTCAAGGTGTCATCGACCAAGAATCGTTGGCAGAGGCACGTATGGAGGAGTACATAATCGGTCCAGTGCTCAACCTGGACTTCTTCCGCTCTCCTTTGGAGGAGAAGGATGCCCGCATCGAGCTGCTGGGCATCGATTGGAGGTTCGAGAGTTCCTTGGACGGTTTCGTCCGTTTACCGGCGGAGCAGCAGCTGGCGTTGAACGATTCGCAGCGCATACCGGAGTACACGGTCTGCGGGCACAACTCCGCTACCATGAGGGAATCGTTATTGGATGGGGCGTTCGACCTAGCCGAGAAGTTCGTTAAGGCCGCGGAGAAGCATTTCGCTCCAGGCATGATCGGCCCGTTCTGCCTTCAAACCTGTGTCGACAAGGACCTGCGCTTCTTCATATACGATGTAGCGCCACGCATAGGGGGAGGAACCAATGTGCACATGTCCGTAGGACACCCTTACGGCAATTCCTTATGGAGGAGAAGCATGAGCACCGGTCGCCGTCTGGCCATGGAGGTCCGACGGGCCATTGAGCAAGAGAGGGTCGAAGAGATCGTTACATAGACGATGTATCGTAAACTCCTTCCCGTATACTCTTTTAGTGATGGCCAGTCTAATTATAGACTTGGATAACCTTTATAAATGGCAACACTATTCCGAAGTAACCCGACGCTCAGTGAGCACTGTAGGTGCGCCTATCGTGAGGGAGGGAAATAATGCAAAGTAAGAATACCTGGAAGCTAGCGACCGGATTAATGGTCCTGATACTCTTGGCCTCACCCCTATTGGTGATGTTGGCCCCGGGCGTCAGCGCCGCTACCGGGAACAAATTATCGATCAACGTGTTTGATGATGACGGCCCAATAAATGGAGC
>DATKZX010000010.1 GCA_035527755.1 Methanomassiliicoccales archaeon
AATCTGCCAATCAGCGGGGCGCATGTCAATATAACCGAGTATTCTGGACAACCTGCGACATACTACTATGATGGATCAGTAAGCCAAACTCCACCTCAAGGCGTGCTAGATTATCTAGGCCGGGATGCTAGTAATTTCAAGATCACTGATAATTTCGGACAGGTAATCATACCCCTTAGGACAGACCTGATCAACCCTGATTGGGAACCCAACTCTTACTCGGTGGAGGGTTACTCTGTTTCAGTGGAGTATATAGATGCGAGCTCTGCTTGGTATAACGTATTAGCAGATGTTCCAGGGTTCGATTCCTATCCAAATCTGGACGATCAAATCGTATACATGTCTATCAACCTCCCGACCAGCGTAAACGACCTGAAAGTGATGGGGACCTCCGTCCTAGAGTTGGTCGATAAGGTAATGACAATCCAGGGAAACATAATCGTCGAGGATGAAGGTTACCTGGCATTAGTTGGCACACAATTGAACATGAGGCAGGACCCCAACCAGACGACAAGCATAACAGTCCGAGATAACGGTACACTGGTCTTCGATGAGGGAACTCTAACATCGAATCTCCAACTTATCGTGTATCTGTTCGATAACGGCCGTCTATATCTCAATGACTCCACACTAGGCTCGGATGTAACGGTCATCATGGACGACTCATCCATGATCTATGCAGAAGAGACGAGTGTAATGGGCGATATAAGGGCCCCATCGAGTTCTGAGGGTACCCTTGTGGCCCTGAACACAACATTCTACAGCGCCTGGTCATATTTCGGGGGCGATGCACAGGCCGAGTTGACCGGGGTTACGATCATCGGAAATCCGCCCATCTCCCCGATGGAAGGCGCAGTCGTGACGGTATATCGCTGGTTGCTGGTATCTGTCTACGATGGCACTGGTGAGCATACCATCCCCGAGACCATTGTGGAAGTTCGTAAGATAAATACTGATGGCAATTACGGAAACCTGGTAAGCAGCGGTATCACCGATGACAATGGGACCTTAAGGGTCAGGGTCCTCAGTGCCATCGTTACATCTGCTGGTTTCATCCCTAACTTAGGATATGGGCTGAACGCCACATATTGGTACGGTCCCACAAATTACGAGTCTACCATTGTTCTAACTCAAGTTCCTTATCCTGACTTGAACGGGGCGCTGGATGGAGACGATGTCGAGGTAAGGCTCGATATCCCAGACGCAAAACCTGATATCGATTTACCGTTCACAGTGTCCGACCAGTCCCCCTCGCGCGGGGAACAGGTGACCCTAACCGCGGTCATCAATAACATTGGAGTTGTAACGGCCTACGATATTCTTGTGAGGTTTGAGGACAACAGTACTGGTGGTAAGATCCTGATCGCCGACCGTGTGATCGACGAATTGGCTCCGGAATCCAACGTCACCGTGTCGGTCACGTGGACCGCCAGCTATCCTCTCGGGAACCACACGCTAAGTGTCACTGTCGATCCCCTGAACGAAATTCCCGAGCTCAATGAGGACAACAATTACAATTCGACCGATGTCACAGTGATCGGAGTCCCAGATCTAGCAATCAACTCGACCGACATCACAATAGACCCATCATCACCAGTAAGAAACAAGTCCGCATCCATATCCGCGAACATCAGGAATATTGGCGACAATGCCACTACGGAATTCTGGGTCATATTCAAGGATAATGGGGTCGAGTTCGATCGCTTCAACATCAGCAACCTGCCCGCTGGCCAGATGAACACCGCATTAGGGGATTGGTTACCAAACACCCCTGGTATCCACACCATCACAGTGGAGGTCGATGGGGATCATGAGGTCAATGAGAGCAATGAGAACAACAACGTCGCCACTAAGTCCGTTAATGTTCTAGATTATCCGGATCTCGTGGCGTCAAGCGTCAGCTTCATGGTCGGTGGGTTGGCCACCAACAGCGCGTACATTGGGGAGGAGGTTACCTTAAAGGCCACAATATTCAACGTGGGCGAATCGGTAGCTGAACAATTTGATGTGGCGTTCTGGCTCAATGATGCAGAGATCATTGGGGTAGTGAGGGTTGATACTCTATCCGTTGGCGCTTCCAAAACGATTAGCATGGTCTGGGTGGCCGAGATAGTGAGTGGTCAGGGCATTTATCAGAATAATACGATCACTGTCATTGTCAACCCACCGACCGACTCCATGTTCGATCACATGAACGAAATGGATGATGATGTTAACGATAACAACAGGGCATCTCAGGTGCTACAAGTTATCGATAATCGCCCCGATATGGCCCTCAAAAATGTCTTGATCCAATCTGTCGGTGCGAACGTCACATCGGGTGTGATCGGCGAGAAAATCACCATCTTGTTCGATGTGGAAAATGTCGGCATTATCGATGCCACCAATGTGAAAGTCGAAGTCTATCTAAGGAACGAAACCCTGGATATTCTATTGTATAGCCAGGTGAGAAATTTCGAGGTTGGCGAGATTCTTCAATATAGCACAAACTGGGTAATCAATGCCACCTCTGGAAATTACTCTTTGGTGATAATGGTCGATGCCGGAGATGAATCGGAATCAGATAATAATCTGATAGACCTGGATTTCACCATAGCCGTTCCCAATCCTATTATCACCATCAATCTAGGTGGGAAGACAGATTACGCTCCTGGGAGCAGCATCTTCGTTCAAGGAACGGTATTACAGACCGGGAACAACGCTCCACTGATTGGCCAGGTGGTCAAGGTAAAAATTATTGATTCAAACGGTTTCACCTTGATCAATGAGGTTAGTACTACAACCAATGACAATGGCCAGTTCGCCATCCACATCCCAGTTCCCACTGGGAAGGAAGGACAACAGACGTTACATGTGACAGTAGAGACCATCGAGGGCGAGTTCTCTCAGGAGACGAACATCGATATTATCGCCCCCTTCGCTCCTGAGACCATTCCTACCTGGGTATACCTTCTGATAATCGCTATTGTCATATCGGTCATCGTTATCTTCTCTCTGTATCTCTACCGGGTCGGACTGGGTAGGATGGTGGAGTGCGGTAACTGTGGCGCTTTGATCCCCGATGCGTCAAAGCACTGCCCGAAGTGCGGGGTGGAATTCGAGGTTGACACAGCAAAGTGTAGTGAGTGCGGAGCTTGGATATCATCAAAATCGGAAAGCTGTCCCGAATGCGGCGCCAAGTTCATGACCGAACCAATCGAGGTCGGTCAAGCTCCTGGTTACATCGAGGCCATGAGGAAGCAGTATGATGAGTACATAGATGGCTTCCGCGAGCAGGCCAAGGCCGCCCTAGGCAACAAGTACTCCGAAGAGAAGTTCATGGAGTGGCTTCGGACCGAACCCAACTATCTGCCCTTCGAGGAGTGGCTGCGAAAGGAGGAGATGAACCGGAGGTCCGGCGTCTTCCCCTGCCCTTCGTGCGGCACTCTAAACCCGCGCGACTCCAAGATATGCAACCGTTGCGGCACTGTATTCGAACAGAAGGCTGCTGAGGAGGCTCCGATCGAGGAGAAGAAGAGTCCCTTCAGGCGGATAGTCAGGAGGTCTGGAGAGACTAAAAAACAGCCCAAGGAGGAATCGGTCGAATCAATGACAGAACAGTCGACCAAAGAGGAAGAGGGCGAGAACAAGACCGAATAAACCTCTTTCTTTTTTTTTAATTTTTTATATTCATCACGCAGATGACATAACAAAAAATGGAGTTTAAAAAAATTACAGGACGTTTAGTCCTGGCTCATGACCTCGCGCACTTCCTTCATGACTTTGTCAGGGTTTTTGTAATAAGTGGAAATGATCTTGGCCACTTGACGGTAGTTGTCCACCCCGGTCTTCTTCATATATTCCAGGATTTCCGTTCTACGTCTCCATTCCCTCTCCATCTCCCTTGGGGACCAGCTCTTGATGGTCCTTACCTTCTCGAAGATGTAGGAATGTCCACTATAGTTGAACGAATCATCCGCGGGATTCCAGGTGAAGGCCGAGTTTGTGATGAGCTCTCCAGTTTCCGGGTCCATGCCCACAATCTCGGTCAAGGACTTCACACGTCTGGTCATCTTGGTGCCGACCTTGACCTGTGCCTGCAGCATCACAACGTCCAGGGCTGTAATTAGAGCCCGAGGCAGATTGATCGGGTCGTTCTCCATCCTGTGCACCATGGCCTGTACGTCCTCTGCGTGGAATGTAGAAAATGAAATCGTGCCTGTAGCCATGGCCTGGAAGACCACATACGCTTCCTGACCACGCACCTCTCCGACCATCAGGTATTGCGGCCGCTGCCTGAGCGCCGCCGTCAGAAGATCGTACATGTCCACGGAACCGGAGGTGGTGCTCTTTCGTCCACCGAATGACTCTCTTGTAAGCCCTGGTATCCAGTTCTCATGTGGCAGATTCAACTCCCTGGTGTCTTCGATGCTGATGATCTTCATTTGCGGGGGTATGAAGAGCAACACGGCGTTCAGGGTGGTGGTCTTACCGCTGGCAGTACCTCCGCAAACCAGCATGGAACTTCCGAACTCTGTGGATATCCACAGATAGGCCATCATTTCCGTGCTCATCGTCTTGAATCGTAGTAGATCCACCGGTGTGAACGGGTTCTCCTTAAATCGCCTGATAGTAAATGAGGAACCACGTTTGGTCACGTGCTTCCCCAAGGTGGCGTTCAATCTCGATCCGTCTGGTATCGTGGCATCCAGCAACGGTTCGGCCACCGAAATGTGCTTTCCGCACTTTTGAGCCAGCCAGACTACGAACGAATCATCTTCCTCATCTGTCTCGAATTTCACGTTGGACTTGATGGAACCATACTTGCGATGGAATATGTATAACGGGATGTTCACCCCATCACAGGAACAATCTTCCACGTTGGGGTCGGTCATCATGGCATCGATGGCCCCATAACCGATGAAGTCCCTACGAAGGTAGTAATGGATCCGTTCTCTGGAATCCATGTTCAGATTTACCTCCATGGTGTTGAGCAGGTCATCCGTCACCTCTCGTAGAATGGCCTCCTTCTCACGAATAGCGGCGTAATCGGCCTGGTTGATGGTCAACACGATGCTGTTCTTCAGCATCTCCAGGAGTATGGCCTCGTCCTCGGACAGTAACGGTTCGATTACCTCGTATAGATATTCGGAGGCGATGTTGTCAAACTTGATACGTACGTATGAATAGGGTTCCAGTACCGGGGCGATCTCCACTTCGTCTATGTAGCTCTCGGTGATCTTGGGGATCTCGGTTATCAGACCATTGAATCGATTCTTGTCATCGTTCAGGGTAGGCATCATTACCCGTACTGGCTTTTTTGAAATGCGATGCACCATCTCTAAATAATGGTCTTTAAAGGTCGGTTTCTTGGACCGTTCGAACCGCAGGTCACCTTTCTCAATAAGTATCTCTAGGTCCTTCAGTGGCTCCTTTCCGATCATGGACATTCTTCATCACCCCAATACCCTGGTGCCGATCAGTCCCAATACAAGCATGATGAAGGAGTGACGGAACCCGTTCGATAACCTGCCGTCCTGCAGCACTCCGGCTAGTATTCCATCGCCGAAGGCATGTATGACCACTGAGATGATGAATATCAGCTGCACCTGAGGCACCACATCCGCCTGCACCTGCACTGGTATGCCTCCAATATCCGGGGCGTCCTCACTGATCTGCGTCCCGGCCTCTACCATTCGGGGCAAGAACGTGGAATTAAGTATGAAGATGGTGGCTAGGAAAACGGCGAAAGCCACATAGATGACCACGGTGTAGGTCGACATGGCGATGCTTCTTTCGTTTCGGTTGAGCAATGTCTCGCGAGCGTCGTGCGCCACCATGTCCAATACGTCGGCAACGTTCCCGCCAGCGTCGTTAGCCTTTATGACTATGGAGGTCATCCTCCGTACCAACGGAGTATCTACACGGTCAATGAACAGTTTGATGGCATCCGTGGCTGGAACTCCCCAATCTATCTGTGCGGCCATCCTTTGGATCTCTGGGGTCAGGCTACCGTAACGACCATGAGATGAGACCTTGATGGATTCGGCCAGGGTCATGCCGAAGCGCCCGCCCTCTGAAACATCACGTAGGAAATCGGGTAATCTGGACTCGATCTGCCTTGTCTTCTTGAACTGATTAGTGGAATAGAAACCATAAGGGCCGCAGACAGCCATCAGACCTATGGCCACCCAATCTATCCAGTCCAATCCGGTCTCCAGTCCCCCAATGGCGTCCAGAAAGCCAATGAAGAAGAATAAAGCCATAAATACCCCACCGATAATGAGTAGGCTCCTGCTATAGTCCCTCTTCTTGAGGGTCAGTTGACGTATGTCTAATAGTTCTTTTTCAGTCATTTCCTCACCTCACATCGTGGACTCCTTGGTAATATTCCAGATGAAGAATATGAACCCGAACTGGGAGAACGGAACCATCAATCCGACCACCAGATAAAGCAATAGGATCGTGGTGTCCGTGTTCCCGCCCGCTCCTGGCACTATGGCCATGATGGCCATGATGACGATGAGGAAAAGGGGGAAGGCCACCACCACTGTGACGAACGACTCGGCCATCAATCCCAGCGTCTCCAATTGCGATTTTATCTCCAGTCTATATTCCTTCTCGAACTGCTCGGCCTTCTGTAGGAAATACGGTTTTAGCTGACCTCCAGACGTGGAGGTCGTGACCACTCCCTGTAAAAATTCCTGAAAACGAGTGGACGGTGTACGCTGGGCCGCCCGGTTTATCGCGGTCAGGATATCGGTTCCCAGCAGATCTGTGTCCCTAGTGATCCATTCCGCTTCGTTCTTGATCTCGCCATATATGGGCTGTCGAGCCAGCTCTTTGAAGATGATATCAACGTTGACATCAGCGCTGGCCATAGCCGAAATGAAGCTCATGGCGGCGCCTAGGCGCTTATTTATATCCCTCATCCTAGTTTTTGATCGTGAACTAGGAATCGAGCTTAAGACCACATATGTAAGGACGGGGGGCAGCACCACGATCATCACGGAGAATATCAGCACCATTCCGGTTTCAATGCCGATGAAGGAAATAAGTATCCCGCCGAAAAATAGCGAGGCCGTGACGGAAAGGATGCCAACGATCAAGGTCGTCATCCAAATGTACGCAACGTATTCCTCCTGGCGTAACCTCATATGTGCTTGTAGTAGGGAAAGTTCCAATTTGGGGTTGAGCTTCATGCGGCTCGTGACCATCTTTCCTATGGTTCGCCAGCAAAATTCCTGATATGAGGTGAGCTTTACGTAATCGGGTACCACTCCTTCAGGCAATTTGATGATGCGCGGCCCCAATTCGACATTGTGCTGGGGCACGAGGCTCTTGGTACGCAGATACGATTTATTTGTAGAATCAATACGAGTGAAAAGATCTCCTTCACCAGTCATCAGTTCACCTCCATTGCTTCAAGGTCCTTATGTATGCGATTTAGGGTCTTTTCATGATCCTTGTAGTACGAATTTACCAGGTTCCAGATCTCCTGGTGATTACGTATGTCCTTCTTTAACATGTAATTAAGGACCTCTTTGCGGCGATCGAATTCGGCCATCATCTCGTCGTGTGTCAGGGACCTCATCTCCATGATCTTGTCAAAAAGGAACGAATGTCCCTTAAAAATGAAACGGTCGGTGGCGGGGTCCCACTCATAGACGGTGTTGGTGATCAGCTCGTTCGTTTCCGGCTCAAAGCCCACGATCTCCACTATCTGTTTCATTCGGCGAACGAAATCGTTGCCCACTTTCACCTGGGACTGAATGAGCACGTTGCGTAACGCGGTCAACAGTATCCTGGGGCAGTTGATCGGTGGATTTTCCAGCCTATTGACCATGCTTTTCACGGAGTCGGCATGCATAGTTGAATAGGTACTATGACCAGTGGCCATGGCCTGGAACATGATGTACGTCTCTTTTCCACGGACCTCGCCCACGATTATATAATTGGGTCTTTGACGCAGTGCCGCGCGGACAAGATCATACATATCGATCTCCCCTGCAGTACGGCCGTCCTTATCCTTCTCCCCCACGCCGGTCCTGGTAGCCCCTGGGATCCAATTCTCGTGCGGGAGATTGATCTCACGCGTATCCTCTATCGTAACGATCTTTGCTCCCGGTGGGATGAATATGGCCAGAGAATTGAGGGAGCTGGTCTTGCCACTCGCAGTTCCGCCGACCAATATCATGGACTCGCCGTTCTCCACTCCGATCCACAGGTAGGCCATCATTTCTGGGCTGACCGTTTTGTGTCTCATGAGGTCCGTAGGTGTAAAGGGTCTGTTCTTGAAACGTCGGATAGTGAAGGTAGAACCCCTTGTAGTGACCTCGCGGGAATAGGTGGCCTGGACACGGTGACCTTCGACAGTTGTCCCGTCCAAGATCGGCATGGCGACCGATATCTGCTTGCCACTCCTTTGAGCCAGAGTAACAACGAACGAGTTCAGAAGATCCTCATTGGTAAAGATAATGTTGCTGCGCGTGCTCTCCCACTTGCCGTGGAATATAAAGAGAGGGACATTGAAACCATCGCAGGATATATCTTCCACCATATCGTCGCGCATCATGACATCGATCACGCCATGACCGACGAAATCGCGGGTTATGTAATATCCAATGCGCTTTTTTGTGATATTCTCCACCTTCACCCCCCTGGTGCGGATGAAACTTTCCACGCTTTCGCGTAGATACTCCTCTTTATCAAGCTGGGTAAGCTTCTCCCACTCGTAACCCATAGTTCGGTGAAGAGTATCCTTTATCAGGTCCAGCAGTTCCTGCTCCTCGTAGGTGAGCGCTGGTTCGATGACCTCATACAGGTATTCGCTCAGATTATTATTGTAAGTGATACGCACGAACGCATAATCGGCAATCACTGTATACTGGTCCAGCACCTCTATGGCCGGGTCTGTAATATCCGGGATCACAGTCACTGCCGAGCCGGGGCGAACCGATACGGCCAGTTCCCGTGATGGAACCATTACCCGACTGGCCCGGTTGGGAGCCATCCTGCGCAGTAATTTCAGATAGGAATTGCGCATGCGTTCTGAGGTGCTGATGGTGGCCCATTCCTTCTGATCCTGGTCCTCTTGGGGTGCGGGGAAGTTCTTGTTCCCCGGTTCTGGTTCCTTGGAAGCATTCACCATCATTCCACCTAGTACTCCAGTTCAATAAAGACGTAGCCACGGTTATGGGTGAACTGGTCTACGTTATGTATCGTCAATGTAATCTCATATACTGAACGATACGCATCTATCGTAACAGTCTCGTTGAGCGTATAGTCACCATCGGTCTCATTCAAGCCAGCCTCCATCGCGGTCTCCCTGATGAAGCTCATCCAGGTGGTATTATATCTGGTCGTGAAGACCATTGTCAGATCACCGTTATCATCACCGTTGGATTGGCATAGGTAATAGGTCTGGGAATCATGATAGATCAGGTCAATGGCCGCTCCGGCATTTCCCAGACCGCTCACGGAGCTGTTCTTACCGATGAGGTCCACCTGGTCAAATTGGGCATTTACGGTCCCGTCACCATTCAGTATGAAGTCCAGGGAGGGCCCGGCCCGCATAGCCATGCCATCCTGCTGATAGATCATGAGCGCTCCATTCTCGTAGGTGTACCACTGCTGAACATAATAGCGATTAGGACCGTAGAACTCCATACACCCTCCACCATTCTCATTAAAAAGGGTAGGGCTACCACCTTCGATGGAATAGTGGAAGTTCTCTCTCACCCCTGAATCAATAGAACCAGTGGGTTTTAAAAAGAGGTACCCCGCAGTGGCCGAGGCAAAAACTGGTACGCCGTCAGATCCCAAGGTGAACGGCTGATACATGTTGATGGTCGATTGGCCTGTGACCTGGGCGTTGACCACCAGGCTATCGATCTTCCCTTTAATGTCCCCGAACTGGTTAAGTACCTCATCCATATGGCTCTTCTCATTCTCTTTCATCCATATTGGTATGTAGGTATTGGTGAACATGGTAAGGAACGTCAGGAAGACAAGTAGAGCCATAATTGTGCCAATTACGGAGGCAACACCTTCCTTATCCTTCTTGATGAACTTGGAACGACTAGACGCACTGAATTGTATTCGGTTTCCGGAACGTTCCCCCATGCTGGTAACCTCAAAATCGCCTGGATGTTTTACGTAATTCGGACTATATAAATATGTCGAGAAAAAATGAAAATAAAAAAACTGAGGACTGGCTTATAAGTGAATTTAGTGCTAAAATCATCGAAAAGAACTGATTTTTCATAGTTTTCTGTCTCGAACCGAATCGAAGGCCAAGGAGCAAATTATTTAATCGTCCTCAATTATCGGGTGCCTAAGCCGCAGTAACTCAGTTGGGAGAGTGCAAGACTGAAGTCCCTCACGGTGAAAGCCTGGAGGATCGAAATCTTGAAGTCGCTGGTTCGAGCCCGGCCTGCGGCACCATCCTTTTTCTCATCAACGAATTGAATGGTAATGTTCTAAAAGGAAAAAGTTGATGCGGTTCACGAAGCCCATGCAAATCAAGTCCTTCGAAACCACCACCATTGAGGCCAAGAGATTTTCCAAGGCCGGTGAGAGAATGGCCAATATCAAGATCGAAAACAACAGCGCCATCACTCAGATATCAAAGGGTGAGGACGACCTATCGCACATCGATTTCCGCTTCACCGCCAATTATACTGGGCTAGGCTACATCAAGATCGAAGGGCGGATCACCGTTTCTGAACTAAGCGAAAAGACCATGGACGACTGGAGGAGAACAAACAACCTCCCGGTGGACGACGCCAACGCGGTGCACAATGCCGTGGTAGGCAACAGCATGCTATCTGCACTGCTTATTTCTAGGGAGATCAAGCTTCCCGCCCCGATGCCCATGCCGCGTATCAACATGCAGAAAAAGCCGGAAATACGCCCTAGCGACGGCGTGGAAGTAGCCTAACGAATGTGGTCCAGGGCGAATGATCCTATTGTCAGGGCGCTCTTGGTAGCCGTGTAACGTATGTAGGCTCGGGACTGAACGTCACTTATACCTTTGATGGCGAAGAAGGTCTTCAGCTGGTCAACCTTGAAGTCCACCATGCCATCCATGATTGAGCCAAGCATCTGGATCTCCGGTTCGCTGTGCATGCCCTTCTCCACAACGAACAGGCATACCGCCTGGTCCTTCTTGCGCCTGCCGCATAACGGGCTCAGGAATCGGAAGGCCGAGTTCGGATCGGAATACGCAATAAGCGTGGAAACGGAACGGAATATCAGACGATAGTACTCATGCTTGGTCTTGAATTCCCGGGCTATCTCCTCCACAACCTCGCTCAGTTTCGCGTGATCGTTCGGCTCATCGACATAGGTGGTGTAAGGGTCCTCGGCGTCGTCCCCCATGGCCCGACTGTAGTTATCAACATACTTCACCAGGCCCAGTTTTTCGTACTCCTCGTACCCGGACATGATGAAAAGCATCTCCGCCCGGACGTCCTTGGCCGTTTTATCGGTGAGAACGATTATTGATGGGACCCCTTTTCGTAGACCCTCCACGACGAAGGTGTCCGCCATGACCTCCTTCCCCACGAACGGTGGTCCATGTAGCATAATGTTGGTTCCGATCGGCAATCCGCCGAGCAAAAGGTCGTCGAAACGCGGAATTCCGGTCTTGACCTTTCTTTCCTGGATCTCCAGTGCCCTCTCCTGCTCCCGATAGGTGATCTCATCCTCTATGAGTCCCTGTTCCCGGAGGCGCAGCTCCTCCTGCTTAGCCAGGACGTAGCGCTCCTTGGCCCTCAGCTGCTCCTCCTTGGAAGCGACCTCGGCCTTCAAGGACTCCAGCTTCTTCATGAGCTCGGCCTCTTCCAGTCCACCGGTCTCCCGCTTCATCTCCTCGAGCTTGTGCCTTTCCCCGGTGTAGATCTTCTCCCTGTACATCAGGTCCTCTTCTCGGCGGATCAGCTCGTCTTCCTTGTAGGTGATAGCTTCTCGGATCCGGTCAAGTTCCTCTTCCTTGTCTTTCAGGCGCACACGAAGCGCGTCGGCCTCTTGCTTGAGGGTGAGGAACTCCCTCTCTTTGGACTGCAGCGACTCCAGTTTTCCGATCAGGTCGCCACTTACTGTACTACCATTGCTTCTGAGGACAGCAAGTTCATCATCTTTTAGCTTCAGTTCGATCTTGATCTTAGCTAGTTCGGTCTCCAGGTTAACGCTCCGTTCGTTGAACTCGGCCTCCTGATGACGCCACTGCCCCTCCTTTTCCTTAAGCTCGGCGTGGAACCTCTCCCTCAGTTCAGACTCCTGGCTCTCCATGAGCCCGTTGCCCTCGTTCAATATTGGGGTTTTG
This sequence comes from Methanomassiliicoccales archaeon, assembly GCA_035527755.1. Lineage (NCBI taxonomy): Archaea > Methanobacteriati > Thermoplasmatota > Thermoplasmata > Methanomassiliicoccales > Methanomassiliicoccales archaeon. The sequence continues at coordinate 12,308 of DATKZX010000010.1, forward strand.
GTCTCGCGCCCTCGAATTAGATTTCGCTCTTCGATCAAGGCCTGCAGGCGGTTGGCGATTCCCTCGTCCTGATTGGCCGTTGTCTCGCCAGCTAATAATGTTCGGACCGCCGCCAACTCCGTTTCGTATCGTTCCACGCGCTCCTTTAGTTCAGCCAGCTCGTCCTCGGGGACCATTTCCCCCTCTTCTCCTAACCAGCTGAGCAGCGCAGAACCTTGTCCTTCCCCGTCTAACCATTTGCTCAGGCGTTCCGTTTCGGCCGAATCGGAAGCTCCACTATCCTTCTCTCTACGCTCTCCTACCGTCCGTAGGTCGTCCCGATCGTCTTCCTTGGTCATTCCTTCAATCGCATCCTCGGATGAACCAGTATATCCATTAAATTAATGGAAGAGGACTCTTTGGGTGGATATTTAATGTTTTAGGACCACTCTCATTTTTTGATATCGAATCCGTGATGTCGATACCGGTCAGAAAAAATATTTTGCGAACGATGTTATATTTAGATAAATATAATAATATAAATTTAATATAACCTTTTAATCCCGAATCATCGAACTTAAAAATGACAGATGCGTTGCATATTTAGATACTAATCATCGGGTTTTACCGTTCAGCAACCTTGCTGGCCAGCAAGCTCTCGGGGAGTATTACGTAACAAAAACATATATATGCAACGTTACAATTAAGAAAGAACTTAGATTTGGGCCAGGGGTCTGCAAATGGAGAAGAGGGTGCATATCAAGATCGATCGCAATAGCGACTTCACGCTACGCGAGGTCTTGAAAAAGATCGAGGAGATCCAAGCGGAAAATCCAGAGCTGGATGTATTCTTCGACGGGGATGATTATGCCATATGCAGCCGGCCAAGGAAGGTCAAGGGCAGGGTTTAAGGCTCATACCGTTCTAGCGGTTTCAATTAACAGATGCGAGGGTTAGAATTGTTAGAGAAGGAAGACGTGCTGAAGGAGAAGGTCAAACCGATCGACTTCGATAAGATAGTGACCGTGAAGGACCTGATGGATGCCTACAAGGACTCCTCGGTGCAGAGCCGGGCCCTGGCCACATGCGCAATCGTTTTGGAGAAGGCCCTGAAGGACCCGGCCCGTCCCACGATCATCCTGGGATTGGCCGGACCTCTGGTGGCCGCCGGTCTGAGAAAGGTCATCGCCGACATGATCAAGTTCGGTCTTGTGGACGCCATAGTGACCATCGGTGCCATACCCTACCAGGACTTCTATCAGGCCCGGGGTTACAGTCATTATAAATGCTCACCCCGCTGCGATGACCTCGCTCTGAGGGAGCTGTTCGTAGATAGAATATACGACACCCTGGTAGATGAGGACAAGTTCAGGGAGACCGATGAGGTCATCGGTGACATCGCCGGGGAGCTGGAACCTAAAGGCTACAGCAGCCGGGAGTTCATGGAGATACTCGGTTCCAGCATCGATGACGAGGGATCCATACTCTATAACGCCGTCAAATATGGGGTGCCGATCATCGTTCCGGCCTTGAACGATTCTTCCATTGGCATCGGGCTCACCGGGCTGTACTATAAGAGAAGGATGGCCAACGAGCCGTTCATGCGATTAGATCCCATCCGTGACAACTGGGAGATAACCCAGATCAAGATACAATCGGAGAAGACCGCTGTGATATACATCGGTGGCGGAGTGCCAAAGAACTATATCCAGCAGACCGAGGTCATCTGTGAGACCCTCGGTTACGACAGAGGTGGTCATCACTATGCCGTGCAGATCACCCAGGACACCCCTCAGTGGGGCGGACTGAGCGGGTGCACCTTTGAAGAGGCGCAGTCATGGGGTAAGATAAACCGCGATGCGAACAAATCGGTGGCTTACGTGGAAGCGTCCATTGGCCTCTCGCTCATGGTCGGCTATATATTGCAATCCGGGGTTTGGAAGGACCGCAAGCGCCTTAAGTACACTTGGGACGGCGATATGTTGACCAAGACGGAACAGGTGCCTCTGGGGCTCTGAGGGCGAATGGAACGCCGATCCGGCCGAGCTACCATAGCTATTCATAACTCCTACGATCCCCGGGTGTTCCGTGAGGCGCACAGGCGCATCCTGGCCCGCGCGGGTCCGTTGGCCCTGGCCTACGATCTTAATCTGGCTACTTTCGGCTTCCCCTTCCCGGACGATCTTCATCTTCCTTTGGAACTCGCCGAATGGGTGGCAGCGTCCACATCAATTGGCGAAGATGGTTCTTACTTGAGGGAACTGGCCGTCAAGGGTCGCTTCCAAAACTTCCCCTATCCCGCACGGGGCATACCGCCGCAGTTGGGCATACCAGTGCTGACCACCTGCGATCCCGACCCGCGAAAGCGTCTTGAACTAGAGGACATAGCCTCGATGTTGCTCGGTGGACAGAGCGTATGTCTGATATTCGGCGCTGGACCCAAGGGCGTACCGAAGGAAGTGCACGAATTGGCCAGACATCATCTGGACATAACGTTCAACGGTCATTCTCTAGAGACATGCACGGCGCTGGGAGCGGTGGCCGCCGCCCTGGCCCACAGGTTGCGGGCTCGTTAGGAGTGAAGTTTAATGGTATCTCAGGGACGTTTGAAAATCGTGGAAGACAGAGCTCTCAAGTTCCGGGTCAAGGGGTGGTCGATCCTTTCTTTCTCCCTGTTAACGATCTCCCTCATCATGACCTTCCAGGGTGGACTCTACATCGATGTCGACGGTCAACGCTTGGGGCTGGGAACTCTGCTCTGGCTCCCTGGTCTGATAGCTTCCTGTTCCTGTCTTTGGCTCCTTATGACATTGTCAGGGGCACGAACCGACATTTCCCTGCCGATATCATTGGCGGCGTTGGCGGGGGCCGAGGTCTGCGCCCTCCTGCTACCGATACGGGAGATATCCGGTCTGAATTGGGGGGGCGGGAACGGACTGGTCCCAGCTATTTCCTTCGCGTCCCTGGCATTGACCGCACTGACCTGGACGGCCACCCTAAAGATGGACCCTCTGCGACGGAACTGGTGGACCTACGGGGTGGCGTTGGTGGCAACGGTGCTGATCGGCCTGATATTATCGTACCAGTACTTCTGGTTCCTGCAAGGGGTCATGGCCACATCATTGGCCGGGGCATTGACATGGGGGCTGGCATACGACCATCGTCTCCAAGCATGGAATAACAATAAGAAAAGGTTCGGACCACAGGCGCCAGGAGTGGTTTTCCTGACCAGTTTCTTAGCTCTCCCGCTGCTGATGATAGGCCTGCCCTATCTCATGCAATAGATCAATAGGTATCGTAGTGCACGTTCAACGATGGAATGCCGCAACCGGCACCCTTGATCACTCGCCCTACTTTTTTCGCCTTTTCTCCCAGGATCGACAGCGCCTCTTCCACGTTCTCTTCAGGCAATATTATGCCGTACCCCATCCCCATGTTGAACGTCTTATACATCTCGAGGTCCGTGACCCCGCCCATGCTCTGGATTACCTTGAAAATTGGATGGGGATCGATGGGGTCTGTGATCTGGTACTGCAACCCCTTCTTCAGGCGCACGAAGTTCTTCAGCCCGCCCCCGGTGACGTCCACCATTCCGGTGACCTTTACCTCCCTGGTCAGTCTAAGCACATCGCGTACGTAGATATCGGTAGGCGTCAACAGTTCCAGGCCGATGCTCCTGTCCAATCCATCGACGTGATCATCCAATGAAACATCTGCCGACTCCAGCACCTTTCGTGCCAGGGTCATGCCGTTGGAATGAACGCCCGAAGAGCGCAGTCCGATGATGGCGTCTCCCTCTCGCACATCACCCCCGGTTACCATATCAACCTTGCGCACCAATCCCAATGCCGTTCCGGACAGATCGACCCCCCTGACGAGCTCTGGCAGGACGGCGATCTCCCCTCCTATGATGTCGACGTTGGCCAGCTCCGCGGCCTTGTTCAAACCGATACCTAGCTGGTCGGTGATCTTTTCGTCTGGGTGGTCTATGGCAATATAATCGACGAAAGCGAGCGGCTCCGCCCCTACGCAAATGGTGTCGTTGACGTTCATGGCCATGCAATCTATGCCCACAGTGTCCCACTTGTTCAGCGCCTCGGCGATCAGCAGCTTGGTTCCCACTCCATCGGTGGCCATGGTCAATATGTGGTCTCCCATCTCTACCAGTCCGGTGAACTGGCCGGGAAGTTCCACCATACGGACATCACCCTGGCGCCGGTATTTCAGATGGCCTACCAGCGCGGATATGGCCAACGATTTTCGGTCGATGTCCACTCCCGCCTTGGCATAAGTCCATTCGCTTTCCTTCATTGCCTCACCCAATGCCGAATCACCCCTGCCGATTAAAAATAATCGGTCGTGCAATGGTTTTTTATCCTGCGAGGACTTGGGCAGTTCAGCATGTCCAAGAACTGGATAAAGGAACGGCGAAGCGATTTCTACTATCGTAAAGCGAAGCAGCTGGACTATCGTAGCCGTGCCTCATTCAAGCTTATTCAGATCAACGATCGTTTTGAAATGATCAAAGGGGGCATGACCGTAGTGGACCTGGGAGCCGCCCCGGGGGGTTGGCTCCAGGTGGCCGCGGAACGCGTCGGACCCAAAGGCAAGGTGGTTGGCGTGGACCTGCAGTCCATCGTTCCATTGCCAGGGGTGCAGACCATAAAGGGGGATATCCGCCATGCGGAGGTACGCGAGCAACTGCTGGAATTGACCGATGGGAAGGTCGATCTGGTCATGTCCGATATGTCGCCTAACATTTCGGGTAATTATTCAATGGACCACGCCCGCTCCATAGAACTGTGCGAGATGGCCTTGGACTTCGCCGTTCAGACATTGTCCCCTGGCGGTAAATTGATCATAAAAATGTTCGATGGCAACATGAGCAAGGAATTCTTTACTCAGGTGGAACGCTACTTCGGTTCGGTCAAGCGACATTCCCCAAAGGCCTCCCGCTCTAGCAGCTCAGAGATATATATCGTGGCCAAGGGGTTCGGTAAGGGCAAGGATGGCCAGAGCAGCTAAGCTTTTATCCATCGATGCTCATTTAGCCACCGATGTTGACCTACATAACGATCATGTTCAATACCGAAGGCCGCCGTCCCTCGGAGGTCTTTGACGCTCTGAACAATATGGGCTTCCAGCCCACCACTGGCAATTACGATGGTGTGTTCAAGTGGGACAAGAAGGCCACACTGGACGATGCTATATACATGGCAGACCGGGTGTATCTCACCCTGAAAGGTACCGGTGCCATGTTCAAATTGGAGACCGTGGGTGAGAACGACGACCCCTGTGATTGAGCTGGCAATATGAGGTGTGGCAAGATCGTCTGCGTAGGGCAGAACTACCGGGCCCACATAAAGGAGATGAGCTCGGATGAACCGGTCGAGCCAGTATTGTTCTTGAAGCCGTCAACCGCTTTGATCGGTGACGGAAGGACCATAATCATCCCTCCGGACATCGGAACGGTGCACCACGAGATCGAGCTCGCCCTCATCATCGGTCGTTCAGGAAGGAACATCTCCGCGGACAAAGGGTTGCAGTATGTGCGATCTGTGGCGGTGTTCAATGACGTGACCGCCCGAGATATGCAGTCCGTTGCCCGCAAGGCAGGGTTGCCATGGTCCCTTTGCAAGGGCATGGACACCTTCGCTCCCATAAGCGATCCGATGCCCCTGCGTGAGATCGGGGACCTGCGCTCCTTGGACCTTGAGCTGAAGGTCAACGGGGAGCTGCGGCAGAAGGGCAACACCGCTCAGATGATATTCGCCCCGGAGGAGCTGATCTCCTACATATCGAGGTTCATGACCCTGGAGCGGGGTGACATAATCGCCACCGGGACACCCAGCGGGGTCGGACCGATCAAGCACGGTGATGAGGTATACGCCTCCATACCTGGGGTGGGAAGCCTGACCAACAAGGTTCGGAACGGCTAATCCCAGAAACGCTTGGTGCGGGCGTAGTTGATCTCCGCGCTCAATATTTCGCGCAGAAAATCGTCTTCGTTCTCTAAAAAACTGCCCAAGATACGGGCGGCCGTATCCGCACCCACACCGCGCCCGCTCAATGCCAGCATGGCCTTTCTGCCGTCTCTCTGTACCAGGGAGGCGTTCTTGAAGAGACGGCGCAGTTCTTTCTCCTCATCTTCCTTCAGGTCCTTCTTCCTGAGCAGACGGATGTTTTCGCGGTTGTAGCCGTTGAGGGCGGCGATCATCTGTCCCCCGCATTTTTGACACAATATGTGGTGGGGGGCCTCCTTGGTCTTGAGCCTCCACTGCGTACCGCAGTTCAGGCAGGACATATGCAGGCTCTCCTCCTCCAGCCTTTTCTTCAAGGCCATGAGTATGGAATGATCGGCACGCTGGGGGGTGATCAGTTCCTTGGAATGGGAGAGGCCGGCCTTGCCTATGGGTGAAAGGCCGCATATGGCGATATCGATGGCCCCCGACCCAATGTCCTTTATGACCTGGACCGTACGATCGACGTCGAAGTCCTCCCACAATACCTTGTCCACCGCCTCCTTCATCAGCGATGAGTTCTCATATGCCTCCACCAAACGCCCGAAGCTGACGTTCTTGTAATCGGCGTCCCGGTCCACCGCCCCGAACTTCTTGGCCACGAACACGAAGCGCCAGCGCATGTGGCTGGAGTTCTTCATGACCAGACGGATGAGGCTTTCGACCGTGGCTGCATCGATGGAGCGAAGGGTCTCCACGATCAATGCTGGGCGCACGTCCCTCGGCAGGTCTATGATTACTCTGTAAGGGTCCGTCGTCACTGCCACGCTTTCTCCGAGACGAGCGGACAAAAGCACCGAGATCATCTTGGATATGGTCTCATTGACCTTGCTGCCGAAGCACATGTTCAATATGGCCAGCTTATTCCCGATCTCTAGTGTGATACGCCGGTCGGTGGGCATGGGAAAGCCGTCCCGATGCTCCTTCAGGTAATCGTCCAGGATCTGGTAGGCCACCGCGTCCCCCTGATACAGACCTGTATCGTATCCCTCACGCATGCGACCCACCTCTTGGGCCACCTCGAACGGTACCGGCAGGTCCTCGCCCACCCATGAGGGAATGGAGCCGATCTCCTTGACCTGTTCCACCAGTAGTTCATCGTCCATGATCTCCACGATGCGCCAGGAACGCCCGCGGGTGATGAACGTAGCATACGGCTCGGCGAAAGAGATCACGAAGCTCTCGTCCAGGGTGCCTACGATCTTTCGCGTCCCTATGTCCCTGATCTTGTAGGTGCGCTCATCAGGGATCATGGAGATGTTGTCGTAGAAGTACTTGCGACCCCGGGCCGATCTCTTGTACTTGTCCTCGTTCAAGAAGACCAGGCCTATCTCGGCCAGCTGATTCAACACCGTATCGAACTTGCTACGTTCCAGGTCGCGGAAGGGATAGGACCGTCGCACTACCCGGAACGCTCTCTCTATTGACACCGGGCCGGCCACGGTCATTGAGACCAACTGGTTGGCCAGCACGGTCAGCGGCTCCTTCCTCACCAGCATGGTCTCGTACTCCTCGGCCAAGGCCATCCTGGTCACCACCAGGCTTTCGGCGATCTCGTCCGGTGAGGAGGCGACGATGGCCCCCTCCGTCTTACGGCCGATCTTGTGACCGGCTCGTCCCATCCTCTGGACCAGACGAGAGACCTGGCGAGGAGAGTTGTACTGGATGGCGAAGTCCGAGGAACCGATATCGATACCAAGCTCCAGCGAGGAGGTGCAGATCAAACCCTGCAACCGCTCGTTCTTGAAGTCGTCCTCCATCTCCACCCGGGTCTCCTTGCTGAGCGAACCGTGATGCACTCCCACCCTGAACTCCTCATCCCACAGGTGAAAGCGGGCGGCCAGGGCCTCGGCCGTGTCACGGGTGTTGACGAACAGCAGAGTGGAGTTATGCGACTCTATCAGCTTCTTTGCCAGGCGCATGCAGGCGATGAGCTGAGGATCGCTCTGCAGGGTGCCGGCAAGATCTTTGTCCTCGTCCTTCACCTCCGGGCACTGCACTCCGATATCGATCTCCTTTATCACTCTGGCCCGGATTATTCGTACCATGCGTCCTGAGCCGCCAAGATAATTTGCCACCTCCTGGTGTGAACCGACGGTGGCCGAAAGTCCGACTCGCTGGAATTCCCCCGCTAGCTCTACCAACCTTTCCAAGGCGACCGACAGTTGCGCTCCGCGCTCGTCGTTGGCCAGTTCATGTATCTCGTCCACTACCACGTACTTCACATTGGCCAGGTGGACCCGGAGGTTCTTGCCGGTGAACATGACCTGCAGGGTCTCCGGCGTGGTGATGAGGATGTCCGGGGCGTATTTCGACTGCCTTGTCCGCTCGCTCTGCGAGGTGTCGCCGTGGCGCACCGCCACCCTCAGGTCCAAAGCCTCCCCGAACTCTTCCAGCCGTTTGAGCATGTCCCGGTTCAGCGCTCTCAGAGGAGTGATGTACAGTAACCGCACCCCTTTTCCAGGGGTTTTGATGAGATGGTGCAGCAGGGGCAGCATGGCCGCCTCGGTCTTACCGATGCCGGTCGGGGCAACCAAAAGAACATTGTCTCCGTCCAGCACCGACGGTATCGCTTCGTTCTGAGCCCCGGTCGGCTCTCTGATGTCCATTTCCTCCAGCACCTTGCGGATGCGGGGGTCCAGCAGCTCGAATACCATGTCCTCTTCCTTTCAATAGAGATGATGTACCTCATCACTATGCTCGAGGTATTCCATAATGTCGATGCGGGTAAGCATTCCCAGGAGAATGCCGTTGTCTTGCCCCACAACAAGCATCCGGGATATCTGTTTGATGTTCATGTCCTCGAAGGCCTTGAACGTCGAGGTTCCCGCCCTGACCTTCTCGTAATGCCTGGACATAATATATCCTATCCTGGCGGATGGATCGGAATATTCATCCAGAACCTCTCTGAGCATCACTCCCACCACCATTCCACCGACGTTCACCACCGGGTAAAGGTAATGCGGTTCCTCGGCCGTGCCCCTCCGGGCCTCCTCCACGCTCATCTCCGGGGTCAAAGCGATAGGGTTCCTTCGCATGATCAATTCCACAGGCACATCGTCCAAGACTCCCGGGTCGTAGATGAAGGGTCGTCTGGCCACCTGATTGCGGAACAGGGTCTGATCACCGGTGACGATATAGGAGACGACGGATGCCAACATGACCGGAATAAGCACGGTATAACCCCCTATCACCTCGGCCATGAAAACCGACGCGGCTATGGGCGTTTTGGAGACCCCGGCCATCATGGCCCCCATCCCGGCGATGGCGAAGAGCGGTATAGGCGTCAGACCCAAGACCAGGGCGAAGGCGGACCCTAACGCCCCGCCCATCATAAGGGAGGGAAAGAACACCCCCCCGCTCCCTCCGCTGCCCACGGTGACACTGGTAGCTACCATTTTCATGACGAAAAGGGTCAGTAGGAACCCGATCGAGGTGATGGACCCCTTTATCAGCATCCCTATCTCGTTCTCGGCCAACCCCAGCACCTGAGGGACGAACAGGCCGATGCATCCTACCACCAGTCCTCCGTACATGATCTTGGAGGGCAGGGGCAGGGAGCTGCGTTTGATCAGCCGCTCGGTCAGTTGCATGCTGGAAATGAACAACCTGCCCGCCAATCCTATCAGTATGCCCAGTAATATGATCCCTACGGCGATGACCAGGTCCATCTCCAGATGAATATCGAGGGCCTCGAACAACGGCTCGTATCCATTGAAAGGGACGAAGACCAGGTATGACACCACGCTGGCGATCATGGATGGGATGACCGCCCCTGGCTCCAGATCGTTCTTGTACGGTACCTCGATGGCGTATATGGCCGCTCCCAGGGGCGCCCGGAACACCGCCGATAGACCGGCCGCCGCCCCAGCGATGGCGAAGGTGCGCATATCTCCCTTCTTCAACTTCAGACGGTCGCCGAAGAACGAGGAAATGGCCGCCCCGATGTGCATGATGGGGCCTTCCCTTCCGGCACTGCCCCCAGTACCGATGGTGACCGCGGAGGCCAATATCTTGACGAGCCCGGAGCGGGGCCGAACTCTCCCTCCGTGGTGGTGGATGGCCTCTATCACATAACCGGTCCCTCCCCCGGCCGCTTCAGGTGAGAACCGAGAGATCACGATCCCGGCGATGAGCCCTCCTATGGCTGGTAGGAACAACCGCAGGTACCAGGGTATCTCTGTCGCGTCATAGGATAAATGCCAGATGGCGAGCAGGAGCCACTGGAAGGCCAGAGCTCCAAATCCAGCGCCTACTCCGATCAAAATGCTAAGGGGGATCCACTTACGTAGGTAGTCCTTGAAATCCGCGGTGACTATGCCTTGATACCCGCGTCGAAGGAAATGCGCTGTCCGTGACTGATTGGGATCATCATTGGTCATGTGGCATGGGGACCGTTGGCTCACATACCGAAAAATGAAAAATCGGAAAGGGATTTAATTAAGGAGTTTACTGCGTGGCCGGCTCGGCAACATCCAATGGTTCAGTTGCCAAAGCCAACATCTCACACACGTCCATGACCTTGATCTTAGCGCCGATCTTCTTGGCTGCCTGCTGCAGATTGAGCACACAGAAGGGGCAGGTTGTGGCCAGGATGTCCGCTCCGGTCTCCACGGCCTCCTTTACCCTCTCAACGGCGATGTTGATCGCCAGATCGTTATACTGGCTCTTGTAACCGCCACCGGCACCGCAGCACCGGGACCTCTCCCGGATGTTCTTCATCTCCACGAACTCCACTCCCGGAATGGCCTTTATAGCCTCTCGCGGCTCATCGTAGACCTTGGCGTGACGCCCTAGATGGCACGGGTCGTGGTAGGTGACCTTGGCATTGATCTCCTTGGTGAACTTGACCTTCTTCTCCTTGATCAGCTTGCTGGCGAACTGGGCGAAGTGGAACACCTCGAAGGTTGGGTGGGAGTAGTACTTTCCATAGTCGTGGATAGTGGTCTTATAGCAACCCGCGCAGGCAGTTACCATGGCCTGGGCCCCCATATGGTCGACGGCATTGATGGTGTGCTCGGCGAAGCGGTACGTCAGACCGGTCTGTCCCGTTCTGAGCGCGGGAGATGTACAACACCATTCATCCCCTTCCAATATGTTGGTGGAGACCCCGCAGCGGTTTAGGAAGAGAATGCTGGTCTTCGCCAGGTTCTGCATGCGGTAGGATGCGGTGCATCCGGCAAAGAAGACCACATCGGGGTTGTCCGTCTTTGGCACGGCCGGATACCAGGCGCCTCTCTTATCTTTCGGCTCACCGTAGGGGTTGCAGACCTCCTCCAGGCGTTCCTTGATCTTCTTATGGGCTGGCATGGGGCCGTAACCGTTCTCGACGCACCATTCCCGAACCTTCTCCCAGAACTCAGCGAAGTCAATACCTACATGGCAGACAGTGGAGCAAGCGGCACAGGTGGTGCATCTGAACAATGCATCTACGAACTCATCGTCGATGACGACCTTACGGCCCAATAATTTATCCAAAGCGGTCCTCTTGCCCAGTTGGGAGATGTAATAGACCTTCCCGCGGGGTGTGACCGATTCCCAGGGTGTTTGGTTCCACGTCTCACAAGTGCGAATGCAGTAACCGCATTGAAGGCAAGCTTGAATTTCCCTTTCTATGTTCGGTAATTTTACCATTATGATACCTCTGAGCCCAAATGAGGAAGATTGGCAGAACACCAACCCTGTTTAGAGTGTGCAGTATGCATGTCCAACCTGTATTAAAGTTTTTTCAGCTCATCAATCGTAATGGCTAAATCATATAAGAAACAAAAATATATTTAAAATAATTATCATGTAAGAAGGTGGGCCACAGGTCGATCTCCCTTCATATCTAACCTTCCAAGATCGGAGAGTAACCGTACCAGGCACCCTCGTTCTGCAGCAGGTATAGGTTATCTTCCAGGAGCTTTCGGTGACCCTCCTCGACATGGGCCAATTTCTCCAAAAGGTCATGGGCACCGGGCTCGGTCACCTGGATCGCCGCGCTGCGATACATTTCGACCGACCCGATCTCCACCTTTATTCCGATCTCCAATGCCTTGATCTCGTCCTCCAGGGTCATACAGCGGTCCGGGGGGAATGGGAAGGCCTTCTCCGGGACGATCCCCAGTAACGATCCAGATGGACGTACCTTCCCCAGGTCGGCTCCGGGGGCGATCCTTCTCATCTCCTTTTCGATGCGCTCCTTGTGCTGAACCTCATCTCGAGCAAGCCCGCGAAGCAATGCCGCGCCCTTCTCCTCTCTGGCGCACTTACTGAACTGGCGATAGAACTCGATCCCGAACTCCTCTATCCTCAGCGCTGATGCCAAGATCGACAAGACCTTGTCCTCGCCCTCCAAGCCCTTTCCGTTCATTGAACCCCCTCTATCCTAGGCATGGTCTGAGCTATAATAATTATCTCTGATCATGTCCGTTGTTCCGTGATCCGCTAGCGTAGGCCGTAGAGATGTATGAACGACAAGTCCGAGAAAGGGGGCGAAGCCCTTGTTTGGTGTTCTTAAATTTGATTCGGTCGCATAGAAATATTTAAAGGGTGCATCTGATTTGCGGGCTTCCGTAGGCAGGTCATTAGAACGATCTTGGTAACGATTATGCATCGTGCGGGGAAAGAGCTCTTCACTGTCTCAAGGATCGAACGGTGTCTTTATGGACAGTAACAATCTATTTTATATCCTTCTCGCACTGGCGTTGTTCGGCGCTCCTCTTGCCGCAGCATTGAACAATAGGCCCAAGATCAGCGCAGCAGTGGCATTCGGGGCTTCGGCGATGGCCTCTCTGGTGGGGCTCATCATCGGTGCGGACGTTCTCTTGAACGGTCCGATGCGATTAGATTTTCCGTTCTCCTCCCCGTTCGGAACGTTCGCCTTCGCGGTTGACGGTCTCAGCGCGCTATTCATTATCATAATCTCGCTGGTCACCTTCGCCGTATCCATATATTCGCTCGGCTACGTTAGGCATTATTACGGCAAATACCCGGTCGGCTTGATGGGGTCCCTGTTCAACATCTTCTATGTCTCGATGATAATGGTCGTCTCATCATCCAATGCCATCCTGTTCCTGATAATGTGGGAGACGATGTCCCTTTCCTCCTATTTTCTGGTGATATTCGAAAGCAGGGAGAAGGGAACGGTCGCTTCCGGTCTCTTTTACCTGATCATGACGCACATAGGAACGGCGGCCATCACGATCGGCTTCATATTGATGTACTCGGAATCTGGATCGTTCGAGTTCTCCTCCTTCCACGGAGCGGCCCTCGGGATGTCAGACCTTCTACGTTCATCCGTGTTCGCTCTTTGGTTGGTCGGCTTTGGGACCAAGGCGGGGATAATCCCGTTCCACACTTGGCTGCCCATGGCCCATCCCGCCGCACCTTCCAACATATCCTCCCTGATGTCCGCTGTGATGGTAAAGACGGCCATCTACATGCTCATACGCTGCTACTTCGGCTTCCTCGGCGTCCAGGACGCCTGGTGGGGCGTGATCGTTCTAGCGGTCGCCTGCGTCTCTGCCCTGCTCGGAGTTATGTATGCGCTGATAGAGAGCGATATAAAACGTATGCTGGCGTTCTCCACTGTCGAGAACATCGGCATCATCCTGATGGCGCTGGGGGTGGCCATGATATTCCAGTCCTATGGGCTGAAGGAACTGGCCGCGCTGGCGCTCATAGCTGCCCTGATGCATGTTCTGAGCCACGCCCTGTTCAAATCCTTACTGTTCATGGGGGCGGGAAGCGTGCTCTATGCCGCTCATACCAGGAACATGGAGAAGTTGGGGGGACTGGCCAAGCGGATGCCGTATACCAGCCTGATGTTCTTCATCGGTGTGCTCTCTATAGCGGCCATACCACCATTGACCGGGTTCGTCAGCGAGTGGTTGATCTTTCAATCCATGTTGCAATCGTTCAACATCCCGGATGCGATAGTCAAGATACTGATCCCAGTAGCATTGGGCACATTGGCCATCACCGGAGCCCTGGCCGCCGCGGCCTTCCTCAAGGCCTACGGCATCACGTTCTTGGCCAGGCCGCGCAGTGAAGAGGCGGAGCGGGCCGAGGAAGTGCCTAGGACCATGCTCGTGGGAATGGGCATACTGTCTGCCCTGTGCATCCTGGCCGGTGTCCTGTCCTTCATGATCCTTCCCGTAATGGACGATGTCACCTCCCCGCTTGTCGGCGTGTCGATCGGGGAGCATCTTATCAGCGGATTCCTGATCGTGCCAACCGTAGGTGAGTTCTCACAGATGTCACCCCTGCTGATCGGCGTCCTGCTAACATCGGTATTCGTGGGGGTATTGGCTATCACCCATCTCTATGGCGGGCGGAGAAAGGTGGTCAGGGCGGACACATGGGACTGCGGAACGCCCCTGACATCCCGCACTGAATACTCTGGCAGGGGCTTCTCGAACCCCATTAACCGCATGTTCTCATGGGTGTACCATCCTCTAAGGGTATTCAGGTCCACTTCACACATCTCCCCATATGTCAAGAGCGATATGAGGTATACCAGCACCATCGAACCGGTGTTCGAGAGGTACTTCTATGAGCCTATGGAAGTCGGGGTAAGATGGCTGGCTAGAAAGGTGAGCGTGATCCAGACCGGGAGCATACAGACCTATCTGGGGTACATATTTGTCGTGTTGATCCTGCTCCTGGTCGTCCTGAGGTGAAATGATGTTGCTTGCCATGATCCAGACCCTGTTCCTATTGGCCCTCGCCCCGCTGTTCACCGGGCTCATCCGCAAGTTCAAGGCATTCTTTCAGGGAAGGCAAGGCCCCTCGGTATTACAGCCGTATCGTGATCTGACCAAACTGTTCCATAAGGATTCCGTGATCTCCAAGGACGCCTCATGGCTGTTCACGGCGACGCCCTACATTTGCATGACCGCGGTAATCACCGCGGCATTGATGATCCCCTTCTTCACAACCAGCTCGATCAATTTCATCGGGGACATCATCGTGGTGGTCTATCTCTTCGGCATGATGCGCTTCTTCATGGCCCTGGCCGGTCTGGACGCGGGCTCCGCGTTCGGCGGTATGGGAAGCAGCCGCGAGATGACCATATCGGCCATGGTCGAACCGACCATACTGCTCTCGATATTCACCATGGCATTGATCTCGGGCACCACCCGTCTGGGGGAGATATCCTTCAACTTGGCCACCACCGGTTTGGACCTGGTCCCTCCCGCTCTGTTCCTGGCATTGGCCGCCTTCTTCATATCCACCTTGGCCGAGAACGCCCGCGTTCCGGTGGACAATCCGGCCACCCATCTGGAACTGACAATGATACACGAGGCTATGATACTGGAGCATTCCGGGAAGCAGCTGGCGCTCATGGAGTGGTCCAGCATGACCAAGTTGCTGCTCTACCTGGTCATCATGGCCAACACCTTCCTGCCATGGGGCATCGCCACGGAAGTAACGCCCATGGCCCTGATAATCGGCATTTTCGCCGTGATCCTGAAGATAACCCTGTTCAGCCTAGCCATAGCGATCATTGAGTCGTCCATGGCTAAAATGCGCCTGTTCCGCCTGCCCAACCTGTTGACCGTATCGTTCTCGCTGTCATTGCTGGCGGTGATGTCGTTCTATATTCTATGAGGGACCCCCCATGTTAAACTCACTTAGCCTCGACGCCATCAACACCCTGGCCGCCATAATATTGTTAACAGATTTCATGCTGGTGGCCAGTAGCCGGATGAGGTCCCTGACCCGTATATTCGCCATTCAATCTCTGGCTCTGGGGGCTTTGGCCGCGGTGGTGGCCTTCGAGACCGGGGCGGAGCACATTTACATCGTGGCCGTCCTGAGCATAGTGCTGAAGGCCGTGATCATCCCCCGGTTCATCAATTACGCGACGACCAAGATCCAGGTGAAGAGGGAAGTGGAGCCTTTAGTGAAGATACCTGGATCCCTCCTGATATGCGCGGCCATAACCCTGCTGGCGTACTTTGTGACCGAACCATTGATGCAGCAAGGCACGGCCATCACCAGCAACTGTCTGGCGATATCGTTCGCCTCTGTGCTGATCGGCATGTTCCTCATGGTCTCCAGAAGGAAGGCCATCACCGAGGTCATCGGCCTGTTGGTGGTCGAGAACGGAGTGTTCTTAGCGGCCATATCTACCACCTACAGCATGCCGATGATCGTCGAGCTGGGAGTGTTCTTCGATGTGCTGGTGGGCGTCATCATAATGGGGCTCTTCGCCTTCCGCATCAACCGCACATTTGATTCCATTGACGCCAGCATCTTGAGGGGGTTGAAGGATTGATCATCACGCTCCTTCTTTTACCAGTGGCCGTGGCCTTGGTCTGCCTGCTGCTCAATCGATACACCAAGCTGGTTGAGACGGCCAGCGTCCTGGGGGCAGGGCTGCTGCTCCTTCTAGGATCGGTCCTGGTGCTCCACGTATTTGAGGAAGGGATCATCGATGAGGGCATGTGGTACTTGGACCAACTGGGCGCCTTCATGCTGCTCATCATCGTCCTGATAGGGTTCCTGGCCATTCTCTATTCCGTTCCCTATATGCGGCACGAGCACGAGAGTGGGGAAGTCAGCTCAAACATGCTCGGTCTTTACTACACCTTCCTATTCCTGTTCATATTCACCATGGTGCTGGTGGTGGTCTCCAACAACCTCGGCATAGTGTGGATAGCGGTGGAGGGCACAACGCTGGTCTCGGCCTTTTTGGTGGGGTTCTATAACAAAGGCACATCCCTGGAAGCGGCCTGGAAATATCTCATCATCTGTTCGATAGGCATCTCCCTGGCACTGCTGGGCACCATATTCGTCTACGCCTCCTCGATCGATGTTCTGGGGGAGAACAGCGATCTGCACTGGACCTCGTTGATGGCAGTGGCCGGGCAGCTCGATCCGGCCTTCCTGAAGATCGGGTTCGTTCTCGTTCTGATAGGTTACGGTACCAAGGTCGGACTGGCCCCCATGCACACTTGGCTTCCCGACGCGCACTCCCAGGCGCCCAGCCCGGTGAGCGCCCTGCTGTCGGGGGTGCTGTTGAACTGTGCCATGTACGCGGTCCTAAGGTATCACATATTGATGACCCATTCCTCGATCGGTGGGGCTTTCAGCAGTGGCCTGCTCCTGCTCTTCGGCCTATTATCGCTGGGCATAGCCGCCGCGTTCATAATCACCCAGAAGGACTACAAGCGTCTCCTGGCGTACTCGAGCATCGAACACATGGGCATCATAGCCATAGGGTTCGGGTTCGGAGGCTTCTGGGGCATCTTCGGTGCATTGTTGCACATGTTCAACCACTCCATGACCAAAGCACTGCTGTTCTTCGGTGCTGGAAACGTGCTCCAGAAGTACAAGACCAAGAGCATCGACGGGGTCAGAGGATTGAGCAGGACCATGCCAGTTACCTCGATCCTGCTGCTCATGGGCGCCTTAGCTATTACCGGGTCCCCGCCCTTCAGCGTATTCACGAGCGAGATTATGGTGCTCACCGGCGGCATCGACCAGGGTAATATCCTGCCCGCGCTGCTCTACGCCGGTATGATCGTGATAATATTCGCCGCATTCATGGGTCACGTGGTCAGAATGATCTTCGGGGACCCTCCGGAGGGAATGGAGAAGGGAGAGGTCAACAAGGCAGGACTGATCCCGATGATAGCATTGGTCGTCATCATACTGGTCATGGGGATATTCATACCGGATGGTCTGAGCGATGCTCTGCGTGATATCGTCGCGCTGTTCGGGGGTCAGGTATGAACACAGATGGTTTTGCTGGGGTAAAGGCGGGATGGGAACAAGAGTTCGGGGACGCCACGATCTCCATCTCACCGGGGCACAGGGGGGTCATCTGCGAGGTGCAGGGACAGAGCTTCGCCGATGTCGCTAAGGCCATGTGCGGTAAGCATGGAGCGGTCATGCTTTCCCTGCACGCCACGGACGACCGGGCTTCCCAGGGGACGTTCACACTGCATTGCATACTATCTCTCGAAGGGCAGGGCCAGCTCATGACCCTGACGAGCAAGGTGCGCGATTCCTTCCCTTCTCTCTCCCCCTCGATATACTATGCGAATTGGTACGAGCGTGAGATCCAGGACATGTACGGCATCAAGCCCCTAGGTCATCCCGACCCCCGCCCACTGGTCCTATACGATCGTTGGCCGGAAGGAAATCACCCGCTGCGAAAGGACTTCGATCTCCGAACGGACGTACCTAGAACGCCTTCCGCGTATGAGTTCAAGACGATCGAAGGGGATGGGGTGTTCGAGGTGCCGGTCGGTCCGGTGCACGCCGGGGTCATTGAACCCGGGCACTTCCGTTTCTCCATCGCTGGGGAGCCGATACTAAACCTGGAGATCCGACTGGGCTACGTGCATCGTGGAGTGGAAAAGTCGTTGGAGGACGCGTCCTCGGCCAAAGCCCTTAGGATGGTTGAGAGGATATCCGGAGACAACGGCGTAGCCCACGCCTTAGCATACTGCCAGGCCATTGAATTCGGGTCCGAGGTTCCGGTCCGGGCGCGATACGCCCGGTGCGCATTGGCTGAACTGGAAAGGATATACGATCATCTGGGAGACATCGCCGGGCTGGCATTGGACACGGCCTTCTCCGTGCCGGCAGCCAGGATATACTCCTTGAGAGAGATGATGTTGGGTCTGAACTCGAGATTGACCGGGCACCGATTGCTTTGGGGGACCGTAAAATTGGGTGGGACCCGGGACGTTTTCCACGAAAAGGCCATCAATGACGTGCAAAGCACCCTGATGGAGGTCGGCAACATGCTCCACACGACCGTGCAAAGGATGATTGGCACCCCTTCCTTCATGGACCGGGTTGAGACCACTGGGATTGTCAAAGAAAAGGCTGCCAGGGAACTGAGACTGGTTGGACCGTTGGCCAGGGCCAGCGGACTGAACGTCGACGTGCGCCGGGACCATTCTTACGAAATGTATGGCAAGCTCAATTTCAAGGTCCCGGTGGAAAAGGACGGGGACGTGCTTGCCAGAATGAACGTCAAGTTCGAGGAGGTCAAGGAATCGATCAGCCTTGTAATGGAGGCTCTGGACAGAATGCCCATGGGGGAATCTTCTCTCAAGCTCAACGATCTCGACGATGGCATGTACGTGGGTCTGGTGGAAGCGCCTCGAGGGGAGCTGATGCACGTACTGCACGTCCACGATGGAAGGGTCACGCGCCACAAGGTGCGCGATCCCTCGTTCTGCAATTGGCCAGCAATCGAACTGGCTGTATTGGAGAACATCGTCCCTGATTTCCCTCTGATCAACAAGAGCTTCAGTCTATCATATGCGGGGAACGATCTTTAGGAGTTGAAAAAATGGTTCGGAGTATGCTGCTCAATAAAAAGAGGGTCATTCCCCTCCAGGAACTGCTGGATCAGAACGTCGGCAGCCCGAAAGCCGATGCTGTCCTGTGCGATCTCTGCGGCATATGCTCCGATTCCTGCACCGCCCAGGCCATATCCGTCGGTGATAAATGGTCGGTGGACCTCGGGCGCTGTCTTTGGTGCGGAGATTGCATACAAAGCTGTCCCCGGGACGCGATCACCATGACTGGCACCTGCCGCGCGGTCGGGGCGAGAGGGGACCTGATCTGTGATGCAGGGGGCGTTGAGCGGGCAGGTCTGCTGCTCAAGGAGGAGGCCCGTAGGGTCCTAGGAAGATCATTGGCCATACGAGAGGTGGATGCTGGCTCATGCAATGGGTGCGAGGTCGAGGTTAACTCCCTCTCCAATCCCTATTACGATTTCGAGAGGTTCGGGGTCAAGATCGTGGCCTCCCCGCGTCATGCTGATATGCTGTTGATCACCGGGCCGGTCAACAGGGGCATGGAGGAGGCGTTGATGAAAACGTACAACGCTACGCCAGAGCCTAAACTGGTGGCGGCTATGGGCACCTGCGCCATATCCGGAGGGATGTTCGGGGAAAACTACGCCTGCGGTTCGGGGGTGGACAAATTTCTGCATGTGGACATATATATCCCGGGCTGTCCCCCGCATCCTAGGACGGTCATCATGGGTCTCTTGGAGGCCCTGGGCCGGCTCTAGATCATTTCACTACGATGACGGTATAGGGGGAGTTGCGAACCACGTGCTCCGAGACGCTACCGATAAGAACCCTGTCCAGAACGGTCTTGCCGGACGTACCAACTATGATAGCCGAGGCCCCGACCCGCTCTGCCACGGCAACGATCGATTCCGCCGGGGGACCGGATTCTAGCAGAACGGTGACATCCACTCCCTGCTCTATAGCTCGCACCTTGATCTCCTCCATGTGGTGCTTGGCGTCGCTCAAGGCCCCTTCCCGGTTCTCCTCGTGCCTGGGGCTTATGACGTACACTACGTACAAAGCCTCCCGGTGCAACCTCGCGTACTCCAGGGCATAATCCACCGCCTTTGAGGTGTGCGGTCTCCCGTCGGTAGCTAGAACCACGCTCATTTTGTTCCCTCCTTCCAGGAATAGGTCCTGCCAGGATATAAAATTGTCAATGCCACCATCTCACTCGTCCGGGCTTATCCTTCGGGAGCAGTATACGATGTCCTCATGCTCATCATACCCTAGCTTTTTGAACAGTCTGCGGGACGTAAGGTTGTGTCCGTGTATCTGTACGGCGAAGATCCCAACACCCCGAGCAAGCAGGTCCTTCTCCGCTCTCCGCACCAGGCTGGAGGCGACGCCACGCCCCTGCCGATCCGGTCTTACCGCCAAACGGTTCAACCATCCTTTGCGGAAGTCGTGGGTGACCAGCAACGATCCGATGACCTCTCCATCTGACTCGGCGACCAGGTACAATGAGATATCCTTTTCGAGCTGTTCCCTCACCCTCATCTCCGAGTCCCTACCTTGCGGCTGATGTGGGAGGTCTGCCGCCTTCCAGATCGCGGCCACCGTTCCATAGTCCTCTGGGCGCATACGTCGAATGCTGAACGGTGCTTCCGCTTTGTTCGGTGGGTCCTCCGAGGGGGCCATCTCATTGATTACCATCATCCCATTCCTCCAGGTCCAGCTCCAACCCCACCGGGCAATGGTCCGAGCCCGGGACCTCCGGCATGATGAAGGCGTTGCGGCAGCGGTCCTTCAGCCCTTGATCGACGAAGAAATAGTCGATACGCCAGCCGACGTTCCTCTCCCTCGCCCTGGTCTTCATGTCCCACCACGAGTATCGGTCAGGGGACCCATCGAACAGTCGAAAGGTATCCACGAACCCGCTGGCCAGGAAGCGGTCGATCCATTGCCTTTCCTCGGGCAGGAATCCCGATACCTTCTCGTTCTCCTTGGGTCGGGCCAGGTCGATCTCTCGGTGGGCGGTGTTGACGTCACCGCATACCACCACGTTCTTTCCCGCGTCCACGGTGCGCTTGGCCACCTCCAACAGTTCCTCGTAGAACTCCATCTTGTATCGCAGGCGTTCCGGTGAGGCCTTCCCGTTGGGGAAGTATATGTTGAAGAGCACGAAGTCCCGAAAATAAGCTACCAACGTCCTCCCCTCGGCATCGAAACGCTGTCTGCCCAGTCCGGGTATGACCTTGAACGGTTCTTGTTTGGAATACAGGCACACCCCGCTGTACCCCTTCTTCTCCTCCGGGGACACGAAATAGGAATGATATCCGGGAAGGTCCAGCAATTCCGGTGGAAGCTGGGCCTCAGTGGCCTTGGTCTCCTGAAGGCAGATGATGTCAGCACCATCCTTCAATAGAAAGTCCACCAGCCCCTTCTTGTACAGCGCCCGGATGCCGTTAACGTTCCAACAGATCATTCTCATGCAGTTTCCTCGCACCAGATGATGGCGATTCAACGATGATAAAGGGAACGGGGGAAGTCTTTTAGGGTTCCTATATGCTATTAATGAACGGTGATGGTCATAACACAGATAAAGCGTATATTGGTAGGAGTGGACGGTTCTGAGAACTCTCTTAGAGCGGTGCAGTTCGCGGCTGTCCTGGCTAAAAAGTTCGAATCCGAAATATCGTTGGTCCACATCATCCCCCCTTCCGATCATGCCGTGATCAGTGGGAAGGCCACCTACATGGAGGAGGACACCTTGGTCGGGGGGCAGAGTCTGAAGGCCGCGGAACGATCGCTGACCATGGAGAAGGTACCCTTCCACTCCTCAGTGGAGTTCGGGAATCCGATAGAACAACTGCTCCTGGTGGCCAAGGGGCACGACCTTGTGGTGGTGGGCACTCGCGGTCTCACCCCGTTCAAAGAGGCACTGATCGGCAGTACCTCCCACGGGCTGGCGCAGCTGAGCAAGGTCCCGGTCGTCATCGTCCCCTGAAACTTCCGTGACGGCTGGCATCTTCCAGCCATTTTTCTATTTTTTAATAACTATTCGTCAACCCTTATATTGGCCTAAGAGATTCAATGACCGGAAGAACAGGGAAGGTCGGTCACATCTGTCCACCTGATTGATGACCGGTGTCCACTCATAAGTTAGGCATGGTGTAAATGAAGGATACAGGTCGTTCATGGAAAAGGGATTTCTTCACAATCTGGGGTGGCCAAGCCTTCTCCCTGATAGGTAGCAGTCTGGTGCAGTTCGCCCTGGTCTGGTGGTTGACAGTGGAGACCGGGTCCGCCACGGTCCTGGCATTAGGCACTTTGATGGGGGTCCTGCCCCAGATCCTCATCACCCCATGGGCGGGGGCCTACGTAGACCGATGGGACCGCCGACGCACCATGATAGTGGCCGATTCACTGGTCGCCATCTGCGCTTTCCTCCTTATGCTGGCCTACGCGGCTGGCTCAGCGCAGGTGTGGATGGTTCTGTTGACCATGTTCGCTCGCTCCACCTTCTCCGGTTTCCATTGGCCGGCCATGCAGGCGGCCACATCAATGATGGTGCCCGAAGAGCACCTTGCTCGGATCGGTGGCGTCAACCAGGCCATGTACGGACTGGCCAACGTCATCGCCGCTCCGGCAGGGGCGGTCCTCATCGCTCTGATGCCCATGTGGGCAGTGCTTTCCGTGGACCTGATGACCGCGGCCGTGGCCATCATACCGTTGCTCTTTATTCCGGTGCCCAGTCCGGAGAGGAGGAAGGAGATCAAGGCGTCGTTGATGAAGGAGATGAGGGAGGGGCTGTCATTCCTTAAAAGCTGGAGGGGGGCCATGCCCATCATCATGCTTTTCATGATCGGCAACATGCTGCTCAGTCCGGCCTTCTCCCTGTTGCCGCTTTTGGTGATCAACCACTTCGGGGGCGGGGCGGGGGAGTACGCGGCCATGGAGGTATTGGCTGGGATCGGCATGCTGATGGGAGGGATCGTCCTCGGGATATGGGGAGGGTTCCGCCGCAAGGTGTCCACCATGTTGATATCCACCGTGGTCCTCAGTCTGGGCATCATCACCTTGGGTCTGCTTTCGGCCGACATGCTGTTGGTGGCCTATGTTGCCGCTCTGATCATCGGCGTCACCCTGTCCATGCTGAACGGTTCCATGATGGCCATGATGCAGGCCAGCGTTCCCTTCGCGATGCAGGGTCGGGTGTTCGCCTTGATCAGCAGCGGTGTTACGGCAATGATGCCCGCCGGATTATTGCTCGCAGGACCGTTGGCCGATGTCTTTGGCGTGCAGGCCTGGTATATCGTTGCAGGAATACCAATGGCCATTATCTCCGTAATCTTCCTCTTCATGCCTTCGGTCATGGGTATGGAAAAGAGGTTCCGCAATGATGGACGGGCCATCGAGGACGCTGATCTGGATCGATGAGAACAAGGATACAAATGCGCGAGACCGATCCCGAGCATTATATGGATATGATCTGATCCGAATTCTATCTCAGTGATCGTGAATGATAAGCAGGTGATACACTTCTTATAAATGCAGCATTGATGTTCGGCCGTCCCAGGGTCGATCTATGGATTACTACAGTGCTTTGATCATCATTCCCAGTCTGGTGGCCTTTGCCGTCTCGTTCTGGGTGGCGTACAAGGTCTACACCGGCAAGAGCACCGAGCACCGGCTTGCCATGTCCATCTGTTTCGCTTTCATAGGCATTAACGCGCTGGTACTGCTGGGGGAGAAATTATCCCCCAACATCGATGCGGTCCTCCTGATGGTCTTCCTGGAGTACCTCTCGGAGTCCATAATCCTGCTGACCTTGTTGATATTCGTGATACAATATGTGGGGATGGGTAGGTGGGTGACCCCCAAGAACGTCCTCATCTTCGGCATTCCTGGCATACTCACCCTGATCTTCAACGGCACCAATCAATGGCACAATCTATTCTATGTTTCCATGGACATCGTGCATAGCCACGGTTTCTATCTGTTAAATGCGGACTACGGCCCCCTATTCCTCTTTTGGATGGCCTATTTCCTGGTGGTGATCGGTACGACAACTGCCCTCATGGCAAAGGCCATGGTGGACACTCCCCTGTATCGGAGGAAGGCCCTATGGACCCTCATGGGGGGGATGATCATCATCATGGTGTTCGGAGTGTTCTATGTGTTCAGCGCAAGGGACGACCCCGTGGTGGACATCATGTCCATCGGTCTGACCTTGACCGCCGTGTGGATATTCATAGGCGAGCGCAGGTCCGAGTTCGTCGATCTGGAGATCATCAGGTTTCGGGAGGCCATGGTCGGAATAGAAGACGCCATCCTGATACTCAATTCCTCCATGCGGACGACGTTCGCAAACGAGCACGGGCAGAGGATACTGGACGAGAACATCGAGTTCCTGAAGGAAAGGGCCGCGGCCCGAGGATTTAGCATCCCCTGCGGTTCCCAAAAATTTGAGATAGCCCTGAAGCAGAATGGCGCTCCCCGACACTACAGCCTATCCTCATCGGACATCGTGCGTGACGGTAAAGCAATAGGGGCCGTTCTGGTCTTCCACGACATTAGCAATCGTATGATGATGGAGGAGAACATCCAAAGGGCCAACCGGGGCTTGAAAACCCTGAACCAGATAATTCGTCACGACATGAGGAACGACCTCACCGCCCTCTGGGGTTACCTGCAGCTTCTGGAGATGACGGAGCTTAATGCGAGACAAAAAGAGCTGGTACAAAAAATGGTCGATAGGGCTCGAAGCGCTGATGGGCACCTGAGTTTCGCCAACGAGCAGCAGGCCATAGGGTCCGCCGGAACCGCCTGGTATGACATACAGGAACTGATCGAAGGGGTACTATCAAAGATGAGCCTGGGGGATATGGAGATAGAGACATGCCTCCAAGGGATCCGGATCCAAGCCGATCCCCTGATCTCGAACGTGTTCCATTGCCTAGCTGATAACACCGTTCGCCACGGGAACGGAGCAACGCGGATATCGATCCACGCGAATGAGACAAAGGATGGTCTCTCGATCATTTGGGAAGATGACGGGGTGGGCGTGCCGTTCGAACATAAGGAGAAGATATTCAATAGGGGCTTTGGTCAAAATACCGGAGAGGGCCTTTTCCTCGTTTGCGAGATCCTATCGATGACCGATGGTAGCATCAGCGAGGGCGGGGAACCTGACAAGGGTGCCAAATTCATGATCCAATTTCCATCAGGAAGATATACCTGGACGCCCCCGCTTGAGCCGTGATAACGGAACGTCAGCGGCAACAATCCTCTCCACAGTTGACCTCATCTCGACCTTTCAAAGCCGCCATGATCATGGCCGAGGCGCATCCCACCCCACTGTCGACCTTGATGGCATTGGCGGGACAGTTCTTCTGGCAGGCGCCGCATTCCATACAGTCGGCGCCGTTCACCATCATGACCCGGCGTTCTCCCGGGGCGAAGACACGGTGAGGGCACACCTGGAGGCATATGCCGCAGTTGACGCAGCGATCCGGATGGAAGACCAATGTATTGATGGGCTTGATCGTCGACCCTTGTTCCAGATCAAGCACTTCTATCTCAATCATAACCATCCCCCCACGACACCCAACGCTCCAAAGGCGGAAAGGAAGGCGCCAGAAACGGACATGATGGCCATTATCGGAATGTAGGTGAAGATCTCTTTCTTGACACCGGTCCGAGAGGCGAAGGGCGTAGAGCCAGTGAAATTCAAGGCCAGGTATCCGACCCAAGGTACCAGAAGAAGATATTCCGCTACCACGGCAATGACGGTCACCAGGTCCGCCGTTGGAAACGTTTGAAACAGGGCGAAAGGAGTGACCAGCAACGCTCCCAGAACCATGCCTTTGAAGGAAAGGGCCTTTCCTGGCAGGTAGGGTAGCAAAGCCGGGAAAAGGAACAGGCCGCCCAGTGTCAATATTATCGCCATGAGCCCGTAGAACGGGACCAGAACGGCCGCCAGGATCAGCAGGATCAGTCCCCATCGATAATTACGCAGCTCCACCGGGGCCAACACCAGGCGGTCTCTCAGGTCAAAACGCACTCTGCGCATGTCCTCTGTGCACTCTCCTGTGTCCAGGTATCCCGGCAGGTCCTCGGCCCGTACCGGTCCGTACTTCACTGTGAACCCGCTCCTTTCTTTGACCGCCTTCGCCGATACTCCAGGTGCGCTTAATTGGGGGAGGATCAGGTCACGGTGCTCCACCCTCTCCGCCAACCGGGTGGCCGCGATGGCCCTAAGCAGCTCATCCGTCCCGAAGATGCCTTTACCCGCGGCACACCATACGTTGATGCCCTGCGTATCGAGCACCAATAGGAAGGCATCCCTTCCCTCCAGCGCCGATCTAAGGGCGTCGAAGCTCATGGTGTAGTTAGCGGTGACAAGGACCTTGCTTTCGCTGTTCGTTGAACCAAGGGTGTAGAGTCCCGGTCTCACGTGGTGGCCCATGCGGTCGAAGCCCAAACGTGCTTTGGCATGGTCCCATCGTTCCTCCCTGCCAAGTCGGGCTACCGTTGGTATTGGATCTGACGCGTAGTCTGAGGGCACGCTCTCATCCCTCTTGTGGTTCTAAAATGTCCCTGGCTCCGTTGGCCAGGTCCTCTGACCGGAATAGATGTATGCAGCAGACCTTGCCATCACGGACCAAGGTCACAATGGCCAGTTTATCCCCCGCCTTGATCCCGGCCTTATCCCTTATGGCCTTGGGCAGGACCATCTGCCCCCTCTCGTCCACCGTGGCCACGGCCTCGACCTCGTATCTGCTGTCCACAGACCCCTTCGGCTGACAGCAGTCCGCCTCATGCTTCTCCTTCTTCCGGGACATATGGGCAGTATCTCTCTCTTACATATTTGAATATTCTGAAAAATCAGAATAATGAAAAGCATCGAGAGATCAAATATGTTGGTGACGCATTATCGGTGCCATGGGCATGGTCGAAGAGGAAATTTCCATAGTTCAGGTGACGCCAAAGAACGCTGGCGCCCTAATTTCATTGATAGTGGAGCTGGCCGAGTTCGAAAAATTGGAGCCGCCAACGCCGGAGGCCAGGGAACGCCTATTTACGCATATCACCGCCTCCCCGCCATTGTTCCACTCTTTCCTGGCCAATATGGGTGGCGAGCCGGTAGGCTACATCACATACTATTTCACCTACTCCACTTTCCTGGCCGCTCCCACACTGTTCCTTGAGGACATTTTCGTGCAGGAGACGCACCGCCGCTCCGGGGTGGGTCGGGCGCTTTTCCGTCATTGCATACAAGAGGCACTGGACAAGGGCTGCGGCCGCTTGGAATGGTGCGCTCTCGACTGGAACGTCAAGGCCATCGCTTTCTATGTGGCACAAGGGGGACAGAAGTTGGATTGGACCTTCTTTCGCATGGACCGAGAGAACATGGCGCGGTCTATGGGCCAAGTTCAGGAATGACCTTCAATTGGTACCAGGGGTCATAATGGATATGGAAACATGGGACAGGTAGAGGAACGTCCGACCCAATGACCGCCATCGCTTCACAAAGGCACGAGCTCAGCTGAGCCCCATGATCTTGGTCACCGTTTCCTGCGGTACGCCAGAATACTTCTTCAGCGTCAGATCTATGATGCGCTGCAAGTAGATGTCATCCAGCTTATCTATCGATGGAAGGTCCACCTTGAGAATCTGGGGCATGGTGTAGATATTGCCGGTGTACTTGACGCTGGCGAACTTGAACATTCGGCCTTCGGCCATAGTTCGCAAGAAACGCTTCAAGGTGGCCTTCGGTATCTTCTTATCGAAGATGGACCACAGATCATCGATCATCTGGTTGATGGTCGTCTCCCCATCGGCGTGGAAGAGGTTGACGATCTCTTTGTAAAGCGCTTTTCGCAGTACCTGGTCCTTCAGATATCGCATGTCCTTCTCGATGAACTCCTTGACCTGCGTCTCGTTGATGTCCGAGGTCAGCTCGGAATAGGATTTGAAGAACACCAGGTGGTGCCCGGCCTTGTCATCCATCTTGATGCTGGTGAAAAGGTCCCCTTTGAAGGAGTCAAGGAAGTCCTTGAAATGCTTGAAGCCGTACTTCTTCTCCGAGAACGAAGGGTCCAGGCGCATGAGGTCGTTCTTGATCTGTGAGAGAATGGCCGGCTCGTCGGTGGAGCGGTTCTTGATGTACCGGATAAAGAGCTCCCGCGCATCATCCTCAAGCTCCTCCTCTTCCTTCTTCTCCTTGACCGCGGGCGCAGGCGCCTTGCCCAGCAGGTCCTCCAACGATTCGAAGCGATCGCAATTGAGACGGATGGTGCGGCCAACGGAGTGCTCGAAACCCAGCACCACCACCTCCTTTCCCCGCTCCTTTATTTTTCGGATGAGATGTATGAAGTCGGTATCCCCCGTTCCCAGGAAGAAAACGTCCAGCAGGGTCTTGTCGTACATGTCCTCCAAGGCATCGATGGTCATGCGTAGGTCAGCCCCGTTCTTGCCCGAGAGCGAGGTCTGCGGCAAGAACACCAGGTCGAACGCCCTAAGCCTAAGGTCCTCCACATATTGGTTGCAAGGCGGTTTGTTCCAATCTGCGAACGCCTTCTTGATCAGCACATCCCCGTATCCCTTGGCGTAGTCCAGGATATCATCTATCCTCAGTGGCCTGGGGGTCAAGGGATAAACCTCCTTGGCCGAAATGGCCAAGTTCTCAAAATCCAGGTAGATGGCGATCTTCGGCACCTGCTCTATCATACAGCACTCCATCAACGGTGCGATGACTTAATGCTTTCCCGGCGCTCCATCATTGGTAGGTGTCCGGGTCAGTGGTGGTGCGCAGGTCGGCGTTTAGAAAATCCAACCGCAACATCTCCTCTCGGTCCAAGGAGAAATCGAATACCTGGGCGTTCTCCCTTATCCTTCCTTCGTTCGAGGAACGGGGAACGACCGCCATGCCTTTCTGAAGACACCAGCGGACTATGACCTGAGCCGGGCTCTTGTCGTACTTCCTCCCCACATCGGTCAAGGTGGGGTTCTCCAGCACCTTTCCTCGGGCGAAAGGGGAATAGGCGGTCACAAGTACGTCACGCGTCTGGCAGTGCTGCATCAGCTCCTTCTGGTAAAGGAAGGGGCTCATTTCTACCTGGTCCACCGATGGCATCACCTGGCAGGCGGCATACAGTTCATGGAGATGACGGACGGTGAAATTGCTCACTCCAATGGCCCGTACGAGTCCCTCCCGATACAGCTTTTCCAAGGCCCGGTAGGTGTCCAATCGTTTCCCGGTGACCGGCCAATGCACCAAGTAGAGGTCCAGGTAGTCTGTTTTCAGCCTTTTCAGGGAACGGTCGAAGGCCGCAAGCGTCTCTTTGTAACCCTGATCGGTGTTCCAGACCTTGCTGGTGATGAACACCTCCTCCCGCACGACGCCGCTGTCGCGGACCGCCCTTCCCACCTCCTCCTCGTTCTCGTAGAAAGAGGCGGTATCAATGTGACGGTATCCGACGGCCAAAGCGGACCTCACTGGATTATAGACCTGCCGGCCCACAAGCTTATAGGTGCCCAGGCCCAGGGCTGGGACGCTCGCTCCGTTATTGAGTCGGAGGCGGTAGCTAGAAACATCGTTGCCCAGGTTCACGAGCTTCATAATTCCACAGGGTCCTAATTAATCATATCTTGCCACCCATCGTACTAGTATGTGCTCACTTGTAGAAGCACGGTCGTCATTTGGTCCGACCATCGTTCTCCCGTTCTCAAGGATAATTTAAGATAGGATTGCAACAGATGATGTTCTGGCCATGCGAATAATGGAATGGAACTTACAATACGGTGGCGACCATGAGCGCCTTCCGGGTATGATAGAGGCTGTTCGCCGACACGACCCGGACCTATTGGTCCTGTTGGAGTTCCGTCCAGAGAAGGTGATCGAAGTGTCCCTTTCCCTGGCCGCGCTTGGTTACTCGTATATCCTCAACTCCCAACCACCGCCGCGCACCAATGGGATATTGGTGGCATCCAAGTTGCCCATTCGGGCCGAGGCGGGGGAGCGGGTTCATAGCCACAGATACCGCTGGATGGAGATATCCTTGGAAAGTTCCGACCTTAGATTGTTGGCGCTGCACATTCCCGGAGCCTCAGATCTGGCGATCAAACTGGAGCATTGGCAGGCATTGTTGAATTTCGCCCGGGAGACCATTGATGAGCAGGGACGGGTGATCATAGTCGGCGACCTGAACACCGGTCTGGAACAGGATACCGAAGGCCTCAGCTTCATGGGCCAGGAGCACCTTTCCTCCCTGCTCGATACTGGGTGGCGGGACGTATGGCGGGAATATCACCAGGTGGCCAAGGAGTACTCCTGGTATTCCTCGTCCGGGAAGGGCATGAGGACCGATCACGTCCTGGCCTCCCCGCACATCCGGCATCCCTTATGGGCTAAGTATTCTCATTGGGAGAGGGAGAACGGGCTATCGGACCATTCCATACTCATATTGGACATCATGCACCGCATGAACGAGTCCGGCTCTCGAAGTCCCCCCCTGTTCCGAACCGACGATGACAGAGGTTGCTCCATTGGCTGAGCTCTCAACTCAGAACCGTTCAGAACGATCCATTAAATGGGGATGTTCAAGAAGATCGGGAGCAGGAACCCAATTCCTAATGAGGAGGTGGGAGTCGCTGGCATGTCCGTTGAATCTATTTCCTTACCAGCCAGGCCACTCTGCGTTCATCCGACCATATCTTGGTGACATTGCCGAATCCCGCCGCGATGAGAGCTGATTCCCACTCCGCCACCGACCAGGAGCCGCGCTTCCTGAACACTGGGTGCCCGAACGCCCTATGGCTCTGCACACGGTCTCCGTCGGTCTCCACCATCTCCATGACCACTGCCGCACCCCCTCTTTCCAGGTGCCGGTGCATCGATTCAAGTACCTCGACACGCCGTGACATCGTCAGATCACCTAGGGCGTTCAAGGAGAGCATCAGCCGGGCGGATATCTCTGGAAAACCGTCCTGAAGGGAAAGATGAGCCGCGTCCACGAATCCCAGTTTCACCCGGGTGCGCAGCCGGTCGAAGCATGTCCAGTTCATCTCCTCGGTAGGGGACAGAACAACGAACTTGCACAGGTCCTCGTGCTCCATGACCAGCGGCATCAGTGTTCGCAGGTCGCAATGCAGGTCCAAGACCCGGGAACCGGGAGTAAGGATCGAGCGTCCTATTCCCAAAATGACCTGATGAAGTCCGTAATAATCCGCCCCACCCTCTTTCAATGCAGCGTCGTTCGGCGCTGCCAGAGCGTTGGTGTGCAAGGCGTCTGCCGCGAACGGCAGCATATCAGACTTCGCTTCGGCCATCTCATTACCTCCCAAATTATAAACACTGTTACCGTGCTATGTCATAGCATAGCATGAAAGTATTTATGCGTTTTCCCCGACCCTCATCATGAAACCGGATACAGAGAACGATCCAATTCTCTTAGGACCCTATAGATATTCTAACAGGGACATAGTTCAGATGATCCATATGGCAAAGACGACCCTCGGCAAAAAGGTACCAATGATGGGGCTCCCAGTGGTCCTAGTGGGGGCCAAGGTCCAAGGCAAGGTCAATTTTTGCACCGTGGCCTGGGCCACCATGATCGATGATGAGCCGCCAAAGATGGCGGTGGTGATGGGTAAGGAACGCCGGACCAAGGACGGGATCAAAGAGAACGGGACGTTCAGCATCAATCTGCCAGGGGTGAGCGCGGTCACAGCCACCGACTACTGCGGCACCCATTCCGGATACCGGGTGGACAAGACAGCGGTCTTCGACGTCTTCTTTGGAAAGACGCTCACCGCACCAATGGCGAGGGAGTGTCCGGTGAACATAGAGCTCATCCTGGAAGACATCGTGGAGTTCCAGGGGACGGACATGGTGGTCGGTGAGGTGGAGGAGGTCTATGTGAACGAGGACTGCCTGAGCGACGGTCGCCCAGACATGGAGAAGCTGGATATGCTCATGTATCTGAGCCCTGGCGGTCCCTACTTCACAAAAGGGAGGACGGTGGCCGATGCCTTCAAGGTGGGGATGGACCACAGTCCCTTGTGATTCATCCCTTACGATCGAAGAAGATGTTCTTGCCGGTCGCTGAAAGGGGAATTCCGTGGCATATGTTGGCTCGGGAATAACCGAGTTTGATGGCCGACACGCCGGCGTTATACATTATGCGATTATCCACGTTCATGTCCATGGCCACCTTGGCCGCCGATCCCAGGGCGATGCCCAGGTCCAGCAGGCGCAGGGCGCAGCTCGGTCCCTTGAATTCCTGGGTGACCGACACGGTGTTCAATTCAGCACATTTTTTCAGACCGCAGGCCCCGCAGTTCAATCCTACACCTGGGTGAGGAAGTAGCCCTATCAGAACCACGGCATCGGAAGCAAGCACATTGTATCCGTCCCTCTCATGGTGAGATATATTTTGCCTCTTCCCGTAATCGACCATCTCTTCCCCTAGCTTGATCCTCTGCTCGTCGCTTAACAGAACGGTCTCGATGAAGTCCTTACCGGTTGCCTTGGGTGCGGTCCTGGCGGCCAGTTCCATGAGCCGCCCCACCATCAACACAGTGTCTTTATTGCTCATGGGAAATCAATGGGCTGACGACTTTATGACCTTTTCACTGTTCTTTCATGGTCGATCGCGAAAAAACAAAGCTTACTTTTAATAGGCCACTAAATCTTTCTTATCGTTGTGATATAAATGGTTAAGATGCCGCCCGAGATCAAAGAAGCATTATCAAAACAGAAGCCCATTCCGATCGCCACCGCCACCAAGGACGGCACGCCCAACGTCATCTTCCTCGGCCTGATGAAGATCCTGGACGATGAGACTCTATTACTTGCCGACAACTTCTTCTTGAAGACGGCGGCCAACCTATCGGAGAACCCACGCATATCTTTGCTGTGCTACGATTCGGATACTAAAAAGTCCTATCAGCTGAAGGGCTCAGCCAAGGTGTACAAGGCTGGCCCACAGTTCGACGAGATGAGGAAATGGGTACACGGTGTCAACTCCAAGCTTCCTGCCAAGGCCGCCGTGGTTGTCAAGATCGAGGCGATCTACGATGCCATGTGGGGACCATCCGCCGGAAAGTTGATAGTCTGATCTGCAAAGACCTATGACCGATCAGGGATGTTATCACAGGGAGATCATCATATGAATGGAGCGGAAGCGCTAGATCTGGTCAAAGGGCATGTTTCAAAGGAGGGCAATCTGAAGCACATGATAGCGGTAGGGGCGGTCATGAGGCAGACGGCCCAAAGACTGAGCCAGGACCAGGATATCTGGGAGATCACAGGGATACTGCACGACATCGATTTCGAGGAATGCCACGGAATGGAGGACCACGGCCTGATCGCCAAAGATATACTATCGGGGAAGGTGCCCGAGGAGATCATCCAGGCTATTCTTGCCCACAACTACGAGGCCACCGGGGTACCGGTGGATAACGATCTCAAGCAGGCACTGATAGCGGCGGATGCCGTGTCCGGGCTGATCATCGCCTGCACTCTCGTCATCCCCTCTAAAAAGCTGGTGGACGTCAAGGTCAGGTCCATCATCAAGAAGTTCGGGAACAAGGACTTCGCCAAGGGCGTGGACCGCGGTCGTATCGTCTATTGTGAACAGCTGGGCATCCCTCGGGACGAGTTCTTTCAGGTGGCATTGGACGGCATGGTCAATGCTGCTGACGAGCTCGGCCTCTGATAAAACGGTACTCTTTAATCAGAGCGGCGCCTCTGCGACTGCGAAGGTCATCACTTGAATGTCGGTTTCATCGGTCTAGGAAACATGGGCTCGGCAATAGCGATCGGGTTGCTGGGCAACGGAGGGTTGGAGCCCGGGCAGGTAAAGTTGGCCAACCGCTCCCCCGGAAAGGCGCAGGATCTCAGCCTGAGGTTCCCTGGCGCCGAGGTGGTGAAAGGGAACGATCGGCTGGCTGAACAATGTGGTATCATTTTCGTCAGCGTACGATCGGACCAGGTCCTCGATGTGCTGAAAGAGATCTCGTCTCAGCGCCAGGGCTCTCATCTGGTCATCACCAACGGGGGCTTCACCCTGGATCAGATAGAAAAGATATGTCCAGGGGCGGTGAGCAAACTGATACCCTCGATAACAATGGAGGTCGGCCGCGGGGTTTCGCTGGTCTGCTACGGCTCCCGGGTCACATCTGAACAAAGGGACATACTGGAGAACATGCTGCGCAAGGCGTCCATGGTCAAGATCGTTCCTGAGGAAAAGCTCGATGTGGCCGCCGATCTCACCAGCTGCGGCCCCGCCCTGATCGCCGAGATGATGGGACAGTTCTCATCTGCCGGCGTTCGCCATGGGCAGATCGTTCCCGAAGAGGCATGGGGCATGGTCCTGGAGACCTTGGTCGGAGTCGCGCTCGCTCTCCAAAACGGTATCGGCGTGGAGGAGTTGAAGAGCAAGGTGGCCACCAAGGGCGGTATCACCGAGCAGGGGCTCAAGGTCCTGGAAAGGGAATTGCCCGGGGTGTTCGACCAGATGATAGAAGCTACCCTGACCAAGTATTCAATGGTCAGGAAGAGCATGGCCGAGCAGTTCGACGATTGACCTTACACACGAACCGGGTTGCGAATCAGGGTCTCAAGCAATCCCTGTACCTGTTCCGCGGGCAGGGGGTTCAAAGCCCTCATGGTCATCGGGTCCACCTCGTATATGTTCTGGAAGATCTTTCTTCCACCGTGCCCTCCCATTAGGTCCACCTGTAACGTTTTCATGCGCATGAACCGATGCAGTTGCCAATGGTATATCTGACCGAACTCAATGTTCTCCCTGACCATGTAGGTCTTACTGAAAATTCCTTTTTCCTCAACGAACGCCAGACGTTGATCGGTAGCAAGGAGCAATCCGTTCATCATGGGGGTGCGTTGATCGTCGTTGAAATTGGGGTTCGGCATTTCCAGCCCCGCCCTCCATATTTGCATCGGTCTCTCGTTCGGACGGAGGGCTGTGGCCATGACGATCTGCGGTAACAAGGCAGGCAGACCAAGCGGGGCTCTCGACGGTCCAACATTGGAAATGACCGGGGAGGTCTGAGGTGGTTGGGATTGCGGTGTCTGCACCGAAGGGTACGCCTGCTGCGGAGCAGGTGGTGAATACTGTACAGGTGGTTGGACCGGTGGGACAGGCCGCGGGAGTGCCGATACCGGCTGGGACTGATAGGTCGGTGGCATTTGAGCAGGTGTCTGCTGCGGAGCAGGAGGTGAATAAGGTAATGGTGGTTGAGATTGCGGCGCCTGCACCGAGGGGTAGGTTCGTTGCGGGAAAGGCTGCGCTAGCCAGGGAGCGGGTTGGTCGTGCGGTTGCTGATATGCCGATGGGGGTGGGACATAGCCCGGTCGAGGTATCGGTTGAGAATAAGGTTGGGACTGCTGTACCGGCTGCACCGGCGGAGAGGGGACAATGGGCGCGGGCATTGCTGCACCCATCAAGAAATTAGACTTCGGCGTACCGCACTCCATACAATAATTATCGGTCTCAGTGGGGCGGGACTTACACGTGGGGCAGATCATGATGATCTACGAACAATTACCTAGGGACGATTAATCGTTTACGCCAATATTATCATTCTCAGAAAGAAGGGAGCTGCACTTGGGGCTGATCATGAGATGAATTACGATCTCTCGCCCAGTGATGATCGATAGTTCATGCCGACCATCAGCTTTTTATTTAATTCCGTGGCCTTCCCACCACGCTCATGTAGAGCGCGCTCTCCTCCTCCCCATCCACGCCCAACAGCTCATTCACCTCGTCGTCGTAGGCAGCGGCCATCTGGCAGCTTCCAAGTTCAAGGGATACTGCCACCAGGGCCAGGTTCTGGGCCACGTGTCCCGCGTCCAAATATACGTAGCGATAGGCGCGTTCACCATACTTCCAACGGCAGCGCTCAAAGACCGCCGTCCAAATGAAGACGACCGGCGCCTTGGCGCACATGCCCTGGTCCAACGCCGCTCGTGCCACCTCACTTCCCAGAACACCTTTTCTCACCAGTTCCAAGGAATGCTCGGTGATGGAGTAATGATATATGCCTGGAGACACACCCTGAACGTTATTGACGGCCACATAGGTCTCGATGGGGTATAGCGCACCAGCGGACGGTGCGGTGCGAAACTCAAAGCCTCGTTCACGCCTGGTGATGCCTGTGGAGGCCCAGAGAAGATATGAAAGGTCCTCCAATGCCAAGGGTCCCGTCTCAAAGTCGCGCACGCTCTTTCTGGACCTCAAGGTCTGGTCCAATGGAGCGATCGGGTGTCTCCGTTCAGGGAGTTTAATCCTGGCCCGGTCTGGATAGGTCTTGTAGGTATCTGGCCTCTTGTCCCAGTCCATCCTCCTACCGACCAATCGGTCCCGGCGATGCTTGGTCTCCTTTTGAAACGTCTCCCCAACGCTTGCCTCGGTCATTAGTTAATGATTGGACCCGCCCGGACATAAAGTTTGAGAGCGAGGGAAGGTACACAGACGATTTCGACTTTAGCTGCAGGTCATTACCCGCGTTCAAGGATGGCTGACACAGTATGTAGCTCAGATGTGGAACTCCCCCATCACCGACCTCTCCATGTTAAACAGTAGGCAGTAAATAGCTGACATTTGAATTTACAAGGTCATCTTAGCGAATTCAAACCATCGAAGGGCACAGGTTAATGATCATGAACAGGCAAGTGACTAAAAATGAAAAGAAGGCGGCCAGCCTCAAGGTGCCCTCGCAGGTCAAATGGCTGATCCTTCTCGCCTCGTTCAGTTCCATAGGTTACGGATACCTTATCACGGC
>DATKZX010000011.1 GCA_035527755.1 Methanomassiliicoccales archaeon
CCATACAAATTCGCTTGGGCAGCGTCCATCACTACCAGTTTTCTGTAATTGACCGATGAATAAACATCATAGTTCACCCCAAGCTCGGAGTTAACCGCAGTGAATTCACTGGTCCCCGCCATGGTGATATTGTTATATGCAGGGATTCTTAGGACGACCTCGACCCATACCCTGTCGATATAGATGCTCTGACCAGCCCCATTGTTCAGATAAACGGATAGGACCGACAGGTCCAAAGATGACAGGTCCAAAGATGATAGGTCCTCTGAAACGGTCACCTCGTTGTTGATGCTGTGGTCATAATCAGCATATGTAGGTAGAATCGCCATTCCAGACGCTGAGGTTGGTGACATCAGGTACTCGTAATAATCGAAGGTACCGGCCACCGCAACATAATCGCTAGCGGTCTTATACTGTGCCTTCAATATCACGCTCTGAGCCTCGCCTTCATTGAAGATCAGCCCTCCAATGTCGAAGCCGGAAACTGTAAATTCTTCTCCAGCCAACAGTGTCACGTTCTTAGAATCGTTCAATGTCAGGTCCATTGCGTTCTGTCCCACCGGGACCACAGTCTGCGCGGTGTCGGGATTGCGCTCGAACAGGTAGTCCACTTCGGTGGTATGGTTATAGGATGTGGCGAATGGATAGGGATAGGTAAATTCGGCAAATTCGGGGGTCGCCGGTATTCCTATCATCGCAGAATCGTAAAGCTCGATCTGGCTAGACATCGCGGCGAATAGAGGGCCGATGATGGTGGTATCATCGGCGATGAAAGTCGCGTCATCCACCAATATCTTCCCGTTGAAGTCCAGAACGGAGTTTTCAGCTATCAGGAATCCGCCGTTCCGAACAAGGACCCCAAGAGCGAATATCGCCTCGCCCAGGTCCTCTTCGGCCCTGAGCTCAGCATTGCGTAGTATCAATTGACCGCCATCCTCGATGATCAATTGATTAGCGTCGCTCCCCCAGGATTTGAATGTGAGTGTGCCGCCTTCAACGATCACGACCCCACCGGCCCTGATCGTCATATCACCAGTAACGATGTAATCACTCACGACTAAAGTATCATCCTCGAAATCTTCACCTATAAAAACATCCCCACCTGGGTAGGATGGCCCTAATGCCTGTCCCGCCCCGGGAATCATAATTACTAGCAAACCTACCAAGGATGAACTTATCATGCACCAAACGATGATCAAGCTCAATAACTTTGAAGCCCCGACACTCAGTTTCATTATCCCACCTATAGGAATGACGCTGGATAAACGCCAGGTAAAATAGATTGTTTTGATTATAAATAAATATGTTTACAAGAATGCTAATTCAGTAAGCAGACTGGCTAATATAAAAAAAATTGGTGCGGAGAGGGTCATCTCCGCTTGATTATCTTTCTAATGGAAACAGATTTTTTTGGCTCCACTGCAGGAGGTTCGGGTGATGGCCCCTCTTTTTGGGGTTTTTCGACCTTGATCTTTTTGGCCTCCTCATCCTTCTGCTCATTCTCCTTCCGTTCTTCCTCGGTACGACGCCCGACCTCTCTCTTTTCCTCGAATGCCCTGATGGAATTCGCATCCAGAGCTTGACCGCATGCGTAGCATTTGGTGGCCGCGCCGTCGTTTATGGTGTCGCAACCGGGGCATTTGATCTCCGGAAGGGGCTCGTCCTTGGTTTGAGCGGCCTCTGACGGAACGGAGATATTTTCCTCGGGGGCTTCCGCGGGAGCGGGTTCCTCTGGCTCAGCTTTGGGAGCGTCCTCGGGCAATTCCTCGATTACCTCCTCTTCGGCTGATGGAGCGGGTTCCTCTGGCTCAGGCGTAGGGACCGGTTCTGGTGGTTCCACCGAAGGAATGATCGGTTCCGACACATCCTCCACCTTTTTGACCAAGGATTGGGATACTTTCTCCTCTGCCTCTCCGCCTTCGAACCCTTCGCTTACGACCGGTACGCTGACGCCTGCCCGCCTCGTTATCGCCGCCTCCCTGATGGTCAGCGCCTCCTCTCGCTCTGTCAACGAACGCTCCCAATCAACCAGGCGCTTCTGTTCCTCCATGGTCACCCTTTTTCCAGTGGCCAAGGCGTCGGCCTGCTCCTCCATGACGTTGATCTTGGCCAGCATCTCCTCGCGTCGGGCGTTGACCGCCTCCAAGCCCTGTTTGACATGGTTGACCTCCTCATGCATAGCCTCTTCCATGGCGGATATCTTCTTGGTTACCTCCCTAAGGTTAGCCTCGTGGTCGCTAGCCTGTTGGAACAGCTGGCGTACTTGTTCCTCCTGTTGCAGCACCTCGCGATCCCTGCGTTCCAGGTTCACCCGGTTGGTGTGCAGTTCCTCCTCGCGGGTACGCAGCTCAGCGTTCAGCGCGCCCAACTCCCCTTCCAGGCGGGTAGCTTCCTTCTCACGGGGCACCAGTTCGGCATCCCGTTCGTTCAGCTCCAATTCCTTGGCCTCCTGCGTTTGCTGCAACTGGTCCAGCTGATCCTCCTTGGAGTGCAGAGAGGCTTCCCAATCCCCCAGTTTCTCCTTTCGAATCTTTATGTCAGCCTCCTGGACCTTTATTTTCTCTTTGAACTCCTCTATAACTTGCCATATAGGAATCTGCTCTTCGGCCATTTCTCTTACCACCTCTGTGAACTGTCTAACATGATCATGCCAGTGTTGGCCCTAGGATGGTTAGGCCCTTTTCCCCTACTTCCAGGGTATGGCGCTCCATACTGTGCTCACACGCTCGCATCTTCTCCACCCTCATGAAACGGACTAACTTCCCCCGGGTACGGTCCAGCCCAAGCTCGATGATGCCATCCACCAGAAAACCTTCGTCCCCTAACAGCTCGGAAGGGGATCCAGGATTCCGCTCCATGACAATGAAACAGGTGAGGTTGTAGTCCCGGAGGGTCTTGAAGAAGTAGAACATCTTCTTCCGGATGCCCTTCACGTCCTCCATGAGGGAATATAATGCCCCCAGTGAGTCCAGGGCGAACATGGTGAACTGGTCACCATGCTTCTTCTTGTTATAACTGATCATTTGAATTATGAACTCCATATAATCGGTGGGAGCATCCACTTCCACGATATCATCCAGTTCCCTCAGGTCGGTGAAATCGGATATCTCCAAATTCTCGTTGATATCGATGTTCAGGCTGCGCATGTTGCGCAGGTGGCTGTCGGCGGTCTCCTCGAGGGTGACATAGAGACCATATTCCCCGGAACTCACCAGATAAGATGAGATGACCGAGTAGCAGAAAGAGGTCTTCATGGAGCCCGGGGGGCCCGTGACCAGCACCACCTTGGGTGCCTCGATGTCAGTGCGAAATACTTTTTCTAAACCGGGTATTGAATCGCGTAACAAACGCTTCACCGCCGTACCCTGTGACCGACCACAGCATGACTGCTGTAATGGCAACGGGATTTGAATGGTATTTCGTTAGGAGGATAAAGTAGTTCGCCTGGGCTAATCCTCCTCTTCCCTGGGTAGCTCTTCCTGCTCCGGCTCCTCCTCAGAGACGGATAACAAAGAATCACCATGTAATTCGGCCTCCTGGACGGCTAGTTCCTCTTTCCGTCCGGCCAACCGGGCTAGGGCGATGATCTTGTCCCCGTCCCGCAGGTCCATGATCGTGACACCTTGAGTGTTACGACCCATGACCCTGATGTCGGCGACGCGGATACGTTGGACCATTCCGTTGACGGTCGCAAGTATGAGCTCATCATCCTCTTCGACCTCCAGGACCGAAACGACGTCGCCATTGCGACCTTCGGTGCGGATGGTGATAACTCCCTTGCTGCCACGGTGCGTCTTACGGTAGGTGTCCCGCTCGTCATCAGCGTCCTTCTTGCCCACCACCGATATCTTACCGTAGCCGTTCTCGGTGACGGTGAGGAGTCGGGACTCCGAGGTCACTATGGCCATGCTGACCACCTCGTCGCCCTCTTCCGGACGGATACCGATGACGCCGTGCGCCGGGCGGCCCATTGGCCGGACCTGACTCTCATCGAAGCGCCCGGCAAGCCCTTTCCTGGTGGCCAGGATGATCTCCTTCATCCCGTCGGTGATCTTCACTTCCACCAGATGATCGCCCTCCTCCAGTCCTACAGCGATGAGACCGCGGGAGCGGATGTTCGCATAGGCTTTCAGCGGTGTCTTCTTGATGATACCACGGCGAGTGGCGAACACCAGGTAATGGTCGCCGCCCATGTTCGTCACCGCACGGGTGGCCATGATCTTCTCTCCATCCTCCAATTTCGGCAGAAGGTTCACAATGGGCTTCCCTTTGGATTGACGGCTGCCAACGGGCACGTGCCAGGCCTTGAGCGAGTACATCTTACCCATGTTGGTGAAGAACAGCACCATGTTGTGGGCCATACAGACGAAGAGGTCCGTCACCACGTCCTCCTCCTTTGTTTCCATGCCCATTAGGCCGACACCCCCGCGACGCTGCTGTCTGTAGGTGTCCAGCGGCATGCGTTTTATGTAACCGTCCTGGGTGGTCATGAGCACCATCTCCTCGTTGGGAATAAGGTCTTCGATGTCCATGTCCAGGGCATGGGCGACGATCTCGGTTCGCCTCTCGTTGCCGTACTTCTGTTTCATCTCCAGTGTCTCGGCCTTTATGATGTTGAGAATTCGTGGCTCGTTGGCGAGTATGTCCTCCAGGTCGCGGATGAGCTTCTCTATCTCCAGGAACTCGGCCTTGATGGACTCCAACTCCAGACCGGTCAGTTTCTGTAACCTCATGTCCAGGATGGCTTTGGCCTGCTCCTCGTCCAGCTCGAACCGTGCTATGAGACCGTTGCGGGCCTCCTCAGGACTATTGGCCGATCTGATGATGCGCAGCGTGTCGTCCAGATCGCTGATGGCCTTTACAAGCCCTTGTAATATATGGTCACGCTTTCTGGCCTGTGCCAGGTCATATTGTGTACGGCGAACGATCACTTCGTGCCGGTGCTTGATGAAATACTGCATCTCCTCCTTTAGAGTGAGCACCCTGGGTTGATTGTCCACCAATGCCAGATTTATGACCCCGAAGGTCTGCTCCATCTGAGTGTGACTGAACAGCTGATTGAGCACAACCTCTTCCATGACGTCCTTGCGCAGTTCAATGACTATGCGCATACCATCGCGATCCGATTCGTCCCGCAGGTCGGTGATGCCTTCGATCCTCTTGTCCTTGACCAGTTCGGCGATGTTCTCTATGAGTTTGGACTTGTTGACCTGGTATGGTATCTCGTCGACGATGATGCGCTTGCGGTGCTCCAGTTCCTCGAAGCGAGCTTTCGCCCGTACCTTCAGTTTACCGCGCCCGGTCTGGTAGGCCTCGATGATCCCATTGAGGCCGTAGATGGTACCACCAGTGGGAAAATCTGGACCTTTGATGAACTGCATGAGGTCCATTATCTCAGCCTCGGGGTTATCAACCAGATAGATCAGGGCGTCAGCTACCTCCGATAGGTTGTGCGGCGGCATATTGGTGGCCATGCCCACGGCTATACCGGCAGAGCCGTTGATCAGCAGGTTCGGCAGTTTAGAAGGCAGGACCAGAGGTTCCTTCAACGAATTGTCGAAGTTGTCCCCCCATTCGACCGTCTCCTTGCCCAGGTCGGCCAGCATGTCCTCGGCTCTCTCCTGCATGCGGCATTCTGTGTACCTCATGGCCGCCGCCTCGTCCCCGTCCACGGAACCGAAGTTACCCTGGCCATCGACCAGTGTATATCTTAGGGAAAAGTCCTGGGCCATTCGTACCAACGAATCGTAAACGGCAGTATCGCCATGTGGGTGATATTTACCCAAACACTCACCCACTACCCTGGCGCTTTTCTTGTGCGCCTTGTTGTGATTGAGCGACATGTCGTACATCGAGTATAAAATGCGTCTGTGAACCGGTTTCAGTCCGTCCCTGACGTCCGGTAGCGCCCGAGAAACGATGACGCTCATGGCGTAGTCGATGTAGGACTTCTTCATCTCCCCCTCTATGGACTGGGGAACGACCTTGTGCGTGCCGGCGTCAGGGACCTTGACATCCCCCGCGCTCTGATCCGGGGCCTGCTGGTTAGAGTTGTCTTCCGTCATTTTTCTCACCTCAGATGTCTAGATTCACCACTTCGTCGGCGTGCGACATGATGAACTCCCGGCGCGGTTCGACCTCGTCCCCCATGAGCACGGTGAACATCTCATCGGCCTTCATGGCGTCCTCGACGGTCACTCTCTTGAGCGTTCTCGTCTCCGGGTCCATGGTGGTCTCCCAGAGCTGCTTGGGGTTCATTTCCCCAAGACCCTTGTATCTCTGCAGTCCCACGTTCCTGCCCATCTGTTCCATGACCACAGCCAGAGCTTCGTCGTCGTAGACGTAGACCTCCTTATTGCCCCTGCTCACCTTGAATAGAGGCGGTTGCGCGATGTAGATGAAACCTGAATCGACCAAAGGACGCATGTAGCGGTAGAAGAGAGTGAGGAGGAGCGTCCTGATGTGCGCTCCGTCCACATCGGCATCGGTCATGATGATGACCCGGTGGTAGCGGGCTTTAGTAGCGTCGCAGTCCGTGCCTATGTTCGCTCCGAGGGCGGTGATCAGGTTCCGCACCTCTTGGTTCTTGAGGATCTTGTCCATGCGGGCCTTCTCCACGTTGAGGATCTTTCCCCTCAATGGAAGTATGGCCTGGAACTCGCGGTTGCGGCCCATCTTCGCGCTTCCCCCAGCGCTGTTCCCCTCGACGATGTATATCTCCGACTTGGATGGGTCCCTCTCGCTGCAATCCGCTAGCTTGCCGGGCAGGGCGGCGCTTTCCAGAACCCCCTTGCGTCGGGTGAGGTCCCTGGCCTTGCGGGCGGCCTCGCGAGCCTGCGCCGCCAGTATGGCCCTCTCTATGCACACCGAGGCCACCTTGGGGTTCTCTAGAAGGAATTCGACCAGCTTCTCGAATACCAAGCTATCGACGATCCCTTTCACCTCGCTATTGCCCAGTTTGGTCTTGGTCTGCCCCTCGAACTGAGGTTCGGGGATCTTGATGCTAAGGATAGCGGTCATCCCCTCCCTCACATCATCACCGCTGAGCGACTCCATCCCTCCCTTGAGGAAATTATTCGTTTTTGCGTAATCGTTCATAGCTCTCGTCAGAGCGGAGCGTAGACCGACCATGTGGGTACCGCCTTCGGCGGTGTTGATGTTGTTCACGAAGGAGTATATGTTCTCCGCATAACCATCCGTATATTGCATGGCAAATTCGACGATAATGCTGTCCTTCTCCGAGGAGAGATATATGGGCTTTTCATGCAGTTTCGTCTTGTTACGGTTGAGGTCCTCCACGAACTCCACGATGCCGCCCTCAAAATGGAAGTGGTCCTGTTTTCCGGAATTCACTTCCTTAAATGTGATGGTAGCGGTCTTATTGAGATATGCCAGGTCCTTGAACTTCTCAGCCAGAGTGTCGTATTCGAACTGGATGGTCTCGAATATCTCGCTATCGGGCATGAAGGTCACTGTAGTGCCGCTGCCTTCGGCCGGACCGATCTCTTTCAATGGGACGGTCACAATACCGCGCTCGCATCTCAGGAAAAACTCCTTGTTTTCGCGGTGGACGTGCACCTCCAACCACTCGGAGAGCGCATTGACCACTGAAAGACCGACCCCGTGCAGACCGCCGGAGACCTTGTAGCTCTTGCGATCGAACTTTCCACCCGCGTGCAATACAGTGAGAACTATCTCTACCGCTGGCCTCTCATACTTGGGCACCAGTCCCGTTGGGATCCCGCGCCCGTTGTCGGACACGGTGACGCTTCCGTCCTGGTTTATTGCGATATCGATATGATTGCAGAAACCACCCATGACCTCGTCGATGCTGTTGTCGACCACCTCATAAACAATGTGGTGCAGACCTCTGGTATCGGTGCTCCCGATGTACATTCCC
Organism: Methanomassiliicoccales archaeon; assembly: GCA_035527755.1. Classification (NCBI taxonomy): domain Archaea; kingdom Methanobacteriati; phylum Thermoplasmatota; class Thermoplasmata; order Methanomassiliicoccales; species Methanomassiliicoccales archaeon. The sequence goes on from DATKZX010000011.1 coordinate 7,901, forward strand.
GGCCGCTTTCGCACGGCCTGCAGGCCTTCAAGAACCTGTATGCTCTCGGCGTTATAACTCGCGTCCTCCATTATGAATCCCCTCTGAACAATGATGAATGTGATCCGTTCTCGGGGTCGAGCCTTTACGGTCGACCGCATCCCATCCGATGACTAGGTCATCAGCATACATATATTAATACCCTGCCACTGCCATCTGGCTATATAAGTAAGAGAGTGGTTTTTAAGACCAGTTTTTTACTCCCAAGAGAGACGTTCGTGCCGAGGAAACCTTCATATCTCCCCGGTTCTGAGAGGTAAGCAATAAATGGAGAAAAGAGGTTGATGGCGACGATGAGCATCATGTCCCGGGCGAGGGCCGGACCCTCCGAAGAGATCGAGAAGGCGGCCGTGTCCGAAGGTGTGGACCCTGAATGGATAAGACGTATGTTGGCTTGCGGTCGGGCGGTCATGCCATGCAACCCCATCCATTCACCGGAGCCCTGCGTGATCGGCGAGGGGCTGACCGTCAAGATCAACGCAAATGTTGGCACGTCCCGTGACCAGCCGGATATGGGAATAGAGCTTGAGAAGGCCCGCGTTGCCGTTCGATATGGTGCTGACACCATCATGGACCTCAGCACCGGAGGGGACGTGGACGCCATCCGCCGCGCCATCTTGAAAGAGGTACGGGTACCAGTGGGTACGGTGCCTATCTATCAGGAGGGTTTGCGCGCCGCCCGCCGCAGTGCGGTAGTGGACATGAAGGAGGACGACATGTTCAGCGGCATCGAAAAACACGCCAAGGACGGAGTGGATTTCATGACCGTGCATTGCGGCATCACCCGTGAGTCGGTGTCACGTCTGCACAACTCCGGGCGCCTGACGGACGTGGTCTCCCGTGGCGGGGCTTTCCTCACAGCCTGGATACTGCATAATCAACGGGAAAACCCGCTTTACGAAAATTTCGACTACCTCCTGGAGATGGCGCAGAAGTACGAGTTCGCCATCAGCCTGGGGGATGGTCTGCGCCCAGGATGCGTGGCCGATGCCACGGACCGGGCCCAAGTACAGGAACTTATCATCCTCGGTGAGCTGGTAAAACGGTGCCGCGAAGCTGGCGTTCAGAGCATGGTGGAAGGGCCTGGGCATGTGCCATTGTCACAGATAGAGGCCAATGTACAACTGGAGAAGCGCCTTTGTGATAACGCGCCCTTCTACGTACTGGGGCCGCTCGTGACCGACATCGCCCCGGGTTACGATCATATAGTCGGTGCCATCGGTGGCGCCCTGGCCGCCTATCATGGGGCGGATTTCCTTTGCTATGTGACACCGGCCGAACATCTGTCCTTGCCAACGGTTGATGACGTTAAAGAGGGGGTCATGGCCAGCAAGATCGCTGCCCACGCCGCCGATCTGGCTCGCGGACGGGGTGTGGACAGGGACGACAGGATGGCCAAGGCACGCAAGAAGCTGGACTGGGAGGCCATGTTCCGTGAGTCTCTCGACCCACAGAAAGCGCGCGAGTTCCGCAAGCGGGGCGTGACCGCCGAGGATGAAGGATGTTCCATGTGCGGCGACGTATGCGCCATACGCATGGTCCAAAAGTATCTGGAAAAGTGAGTGGAGCCACTGGAGGGTATTGAACCCCCGGCCTGCAGTTTACGAAACTGCCGCTCTATAGCGGCCCCGGTCAGGGGCTACCGCTGAGCTACAGTGGCCTTGAGGCAGCATCAATAGCTACGCCCATTTAAAATTTGTTGTTTCCACCGATTAGACAATTATATTATCTGGCACCACGTTTCGTATTTGGGGATCAATTGATATCGGAGCTACGTCTCCCGTCGGGAGAGAAGGGGGAAGAGAGGAAGGGAGGACAAGCTTCCCTGCGGGACATTCTGGATACCATCAAGAAAGATATTTTTACGGGCTACCTCAGAACCACGCTGACCCTGGAAGGAGACGTTTCAAATGGAGTGCTGGTCTTTGACCAGGGGCTGCCAACAGTGGCGCTCTATTCCTTTAAGCCGGCCGGCAACAACAGCGTGGAGATGATGTATCGAGGGGAGAGGGCTGCCGAGTTCACCCTGGGCGATTCGATCTTCCCGGACACTGCCATTAGCCTGATAAAGGTGACCGACGAGCAGGCCCTCGCTGCCCTCATTGACGACTATCGCCAGGACCGGGCACCGGACCTCACCGATTTCATCATGCATTTCTACCACGACAACCTGTGGTCAGATGCGTCGGGCGGAGGTTTTGACGAGGGAGCTAGCATCCTGGAGCTGAAGCAGGCCATCATTAAGTACCACCGGGAGAAGTCACTAGAACTTTCGGGGAAACGGGGGCTCAAGGACGTGGAACTGGACCTGGACGAGGGAGAGAGCTTTCTGGTCGAGGAGCAGAGCCGGGACTTCTCCCATGGCATATTCGTCGCCTACCTGGCAAAGGGATACGCTGGCCTGGCCATTTCGAGGACCAATCCGCGCATGCTGCGCCGTTCCTATAACGAGATCGAGGCTGAGCTGATATGGCTCACGGACCATGAATCGGAGGTCGAACGGACCATACCGCCGTCCTTGGAAAAGATCGTCGTAGTGCTGGAAGAGTTCATGGCTCGAAAGGAGAAGTGCATCATCCTCATCGATGACCTTCAATATCTTATCAGTAGCAATTCGTTCGAGGGCGCTGTGCGCTTCATTCGATCCCTGGTGGACCGGATAAGCGAGCATACGGCGCTCTTCCTTCTATCCATAGACCCGGCCAGCCTGAGTCAGCAGGAACGTTCCATCCTGGAACGCGAGATGCGCCTGGTACGGGAGAGATGATCAGAGTCGTTTCAGCTCGATCTTGAAATCGGAGAGATGCAATAGCGCCTGGTCGTGCCTCTCCCGGCTCATGGCCACACCCGCGTCCTTGAGCACTTTCACCAAGGTACGCACGTCCTTACCCTCGGCCTTGGCGTCCAGCAATTGGTTCTTCGCTTTCCTCATCTCTGCCTTGGTGGCCTCGGGCAGTCCTTTGAGCAATTGCTCCCGCCCTTTTCGCGCCAATATTCCCATCATGCTCCAGTCGCCGTGCTCCCCAGCGTCTTGCGCCTCACGCAGCATGCGCCGGGCTTCCCTCACGTCCAAGTAAAAACGGTCGCACACCTCCACCAGCTTCGAAAGCGATTCCGTCATGTCGTGCGCTTCCAGGTATTTACCGCTAAGTCTTTCAGCGGCCTTGCGGCCCTTGGCCCCGGCCTGAAGTGCGCCTTCCGTGTCTCCCTCAGAACGCAGTTTCTGCGCCGACGCGATGGCCTCATTTATCTCGCCGGGATCGTTACCGGATTTAGCCGTTACCTCGGCCAGACGTTCCAGATGGCGTTGGTCGTGGTCCATCCTGCTCTCCAGTGCCCCTTTGATGGAAGAATGCGCCTCCTTGACCATCTTCACTGCGGTGGCCAGGTCCCTTTGCTTTCCAGCGCGTATCGCTTTGTCGATGAGACGGCGGCCTTCGGCCACATTCACGTCAAAGTCGTTTGAAATCATGAGCATCGGTTTGACCCCGGCCACAAGAAGAGGGAATTCCTGCCTTAGCTGGTCCTCCCCCTCGTCCACCAAAGCGCTTCCGCACTCCGGGCAGACCGAGGACTCTATTGGGACCGATCCCCCGCAGGAGGGACAATCCAGCATCGGCACCTCTTCGATCACGAATTCCGTGCCACAGCTTGGGCATTTATCGGCCTCACCCACCACGTGGACGCCACACTCGGGGCAGTCGAACTCAAAAACCTCTTCCTCTTTGGCCGTCTCCCGCTTGTCTGGCATGAACCCACCTGGACCGGGGAGGCAGATTGATTTAAGATTATTTCAATCTGCTTGTTAAATTCTCTCCGACCATTCCATCGAGGTATGCACGCATCAACTGGGCATCCTCCTGAGGACTAGTGGATTCGCATATCACAGTGGCTTCGAGACCACTGTTCCATAGTGAGCGCAGGACCATGCGATGGTCCAACCCCTCCCCCAACCGCAGGTGCCTTCTCTCTCCGGCATCGGTATACTCTATTCCGCTGATATGGCAGTGGAGGCGCTCCACTGTGGATACCTCCTGGAAGATCTTCTCCAAACGTTCCGTGCTCAACACCTCGGGCCCCCTGGCCTGAAGATGGGCGAAGTCCAGAACGGGGAGGACCCCCTCCAACTGTCCGACGACAGTGGATATCTCGGCCAATGTGCCCCATGCGGCTCGGCGGCCCATGGTCTCCAACCCTATGACGGCCGGCAGCGATTCGTCGTCGGCCTTCTTCCTGATACGTTTCAACGAAGAGATGACCCGGGAGGTGGTCGCCTCCACTCCATTATCACCGTAAACTGCGGCGTGTACTACCACCATCCATGCCCCATATGCTTCAGCCCCCCTCATGGCTCTCAACGTCCATTCCTCGCTCTTATCCCGGGTGGAAACGGAGGCGGAGTTGAAATTGATATAATAGGGGGCGTGAACGCTCAAAAGCACGTCCAGATCCCTGGCGGTCCTTCGGGCCTCGGCGGCCTTCTCCGGATTGTAAAGTACGTTCCGCACGAACTGCAGTTCCAGGGCGTTCAACCCTGCCTGATGTACCAGGCGGACGCCTTCGGCTGGGGAGCGCGTTCCTTCGGGATAGCCCGCCTGGCCGATGCGGATCATGACCCCAAATTGGCTCCTATGAGTAAACAATTTGCTTTGCCATACAATATTAAATATCTGTCCGAGGATTGTAAACAGTGGGGATCGTATGAAGCAATACAGCGTGTCGGTGGATAAGCCAATCGATTGTAATATCATCGTCGGCCAGTCCCATTTCATCAAGACCGCCGAGGACCTATACGAGGCGATGGTCGGTTCCATGCCCCAGTTGAAATTCGGCCTGGCCTTCTGCGAGGCCTCCGGCGACCGATTGGTAAGGGTGGAGGGAAACGACGAAGAGCTAAGGGATTGTGCGATGCGCAACGCTTTGAAGGTAGGAGCCGGACACACCTTCTTCATCGTGATGAGGGAGGCATATCCGATCAACGTACTGAGACACATCAAGGAGGTCCCAGAGGTGTGCAACATATTTTGCGCCACGGCCAACGAGCTGGAGCTTGTAGTGGCGGAGAGCTCTCTTGGCCGGGGCATCATCGGGGTCATTGACGGGCAGACGCCCAAGGGGGTGGAGAACGATGAGGACGTCCAAAAGAGAAGAGGTTTCCTGCGCAAGATCGGATACAAGTTATGAGGAACCAGACCTGTATGAGTCGCTAGGAAAGTACTACGACATCTGGTACGAGGACATCACCGAGGATCTGGATTTCTACAGGCAGATGGCGGAGAACGTCGGTGGCCCGATATTGGAGTGCATGTGCGGCACCGGTCGCACACTGATCCCTCTGGCCGAGGACGGTTTTGAGATCTGGGGCTTCGATCGCAGCCATAGCATGCTGGACCGCCTGACGGCGAAGCTGGAACATCTGGACGAAAGCACCCAATGCAGAGTGATGGTGCACCATGCGGACATGCGCACCTTCCAGTGCCCTCGCCGGTACCACATGGTCTTGGTGCCCTTCAACGCCTTCCTGCACCTGCTGGAGAGAGAAGGACAGGAATCGGCCTTGCACAATGTCGCTGAACACCTGGAGGATGATGGGCGTTTCATCATGAGCCTGTTCAACCCCCGCCTGGACCGGCCAGAGGAGCTGGTGAGGCATCGCGGTACAAAGACATTGGTGAACGGGGAGATCGTTTCGAAGTTCGAAGCGCAGACCTTTGATCAACCGCGGAATCGCAGTACGGTGCACTACTTCATCGACATTTCGCGGCAGGACGGACAGCTACGTCGAGTGACCGCCCGTTTCACCCTCCGCTACTTGTCCTATCAGGAGGCGATCGATCTCATGGAGTCCTGCGGACTGGAGGTCGTGGATACGTTCGGTGATTGGCACTTCAACCCGTTCACCCGGAACAGCGACATCATGGTCTTCGTGGCCAAGCGGTCCCCATGAGCTTACTGCTTAACCTGGACCATACCCTTGGCTGCGGCCAGGTGTTCCGTTGGAGAAAGGAGGGAGGCCTGTGGAAGGGAGTGGTCGATGGGCACGAGGCAACGTTGCGCCAGAAGGCCGATGGAGCAGAGGTGATCTCGGGCATGGACCAGGCCTGGTTCGACCGATATTTCCGAGCAGACGACGAACTGGAGAAGGTATATCGTGAACTGTCCTTCGATCCGGTGTTGGTCGATTATTTTGCCAGGTTCCGGGGATTGCGGTTGATACGCCAGGACCCATGGGAATGCGTGGCCTCATACGCGCTGGCCACCAACGCCAACATCCCACGGATACAGGGTATGATCGAACGGGTGTGCCGAACCTTCGGCACGGAAATGGACGACGGATCGTATGCCTTCCCCTCTCCGGAGCAGCTCCTTGACCGATGCCGTCGGGCGGCCGACTGTAGATTGGGGTATCGAACTGACCGCTTCATCGAGCTCGCTCGCTTGGTCCATCGAGAGAAGGTCGATCTCTCTGCCCTTATGGACATGGAATACACCGACTGCGTGAGGGAGCTCGTCACCCTTCCTGGGATAGGGAACAAGGTGGCTGATTGTGTAGCCCTTTTCTGTCTGGACCATCTAGAGGCGTTTCCAGTGGACGTCAGGATCAAGAAGGCGATGGCGCAATTGTACGGAGCGGAGGGGAACTATCGCAAGGTGAGCGCCTTCGCCAGAGAAAGATTCGGTCACTGGGCAGGATACGCCCAGGAGTACATCTTCTACGCTTTCGGCAGATGATGATCTATAGACCTTGAGGGCAGACGCATGCCGGCGCTTTCAGACCTGTTTGGGTCTCATATATGCCAACGAGCATCCCGCTCTTCTTGACCATCTCACAGATGTGGCAGGTCTCGATGACGATGTCCGAGCCGTTGATGATGCGAACGGCGGATGTCTCCACCTCTTTTTTGAAGTCCTCGTACTTACCGCTGTTCTCCAATTCCTTATTTGTCCCTCTCTTGGCCTTGAGGTACTGGGAGATGGCAGCATCGGTCACACCGAACTTGCGAGCCACATCGGCCTGGCTCAAATGGTGCTTCTGCACGAGCTCCCTAGCCAACTCACGTCGTATGGAGGGCAGCACGTACCAGACGATCAGCTCGCATGGTATCTTCATTGCCCCAATCAACGGCTTAACAATTCTTAAAGATTGCTATGGTCAGGAATATCTGGAATACGTGAAACGCAGGATTTTTCGATCGAGAACGACACTTCGTAGGTCCGAAGAACTTTCGCCCTCATGCAGGGGTGCCGAGCATTGTATAAATAAAAAATGAACTTTACCTCAAACAACCGGTCAGGTAAGACCTTGAGGAATATCTATGGAAATCGATGAAGTTCTGATCACCCGTAAGATCGTGGAGAGATACACCGAGGAGTTCTTGGAGAACATCGACGTCGATGTGGTCTTGGCCGGGGCAGGTCCATCCTCGTTGACCGCGGCGAGATATCTGGCTCAGGCCGGACTTCGGGTAGTGATCTTCGAACGCAAGCTGACGCCCGGTGGCGGTATGTGGGGGGGCGGTATGACCTTCCCCATCATCGTGGTCCAGGAGGGCAGCAAGCACCTCCTTGAGGAGATAGGCGTCCGACTCCGGGACGCTAAGGACGGTTACTATACCGCCGATTCGGTAGAGGCATCCGCAAAGCTCATCGCTGCCGCTGTCACAGCTGGCGCGCGTCTGTATAACACCATAACGGTGGAGGACGTCATGATGCGTGATGACCGCGTCTGCGGCGTGGTCATCAACTCCAGCGCCGTGGAGGTGGCCGGACTACATGTGGACCCGTTGTCCATCCGCGCCAAGTATGTCATAGACGGTACCGGACATCCCTCCGAGATCGCTCACGTCGTCGTGCGAAAAGTAGGCCGGCTCAACACCCCCACGGGAAAGATCGAGGGAGAGAAGAGCATGTGGGCCGAGATGGCCGAGCAGATGACCGTGGAGAACACCTCCGAGATCTACAACAACCTGTACGTTACTGGTATGGCGGCCAACGCGGTCATGGGAGCGCCCAGGATGGGTCCCATCTTCGGCGGTATGCTGCTATCCGGGAAGAAAGTGGCTGATATGATCATCGCCCGAGAAAGGAAGGGCAAGTAGGATTGGGAGTGGATCACTCCTCCTGCCCCATCACCTTTCCCAGGAACTCCTGGATCTCCCAGTCCGGGATGGCCTTGGTCCTCTTCTCCCTTATCGTCCACCCCATGGTGGAGATGAAATCCTTCAAGACCTTCTTCGCTTCCCTTTCACCCTGCATGTCGACGATCGACAGGTCCTTACCGCTGTGACGGGAGCGGAAGCAACCTATGACCAGGGGACCGCGCATCACGAGACTGCCCATGCCCCCGCACTTCTCCCTTATGAGGTCGTACAGGTAATGTGCCATGTTGTCGAACTGATAGATCACGAGGTCTCTGTCCTTCACCTGACGGCCGATGTTCCCCGCGTCCTTTCTGAGCACCCAATGCACCGCGTCGCCTCCCTTCTCCAGAAATCCTTTGACCAGGAATCCTTCGTCCGTCAGTTCGGCAAGGAGAGAGCGCAGTTCACGCATGGACATCTCAAAGCGTATGTAACGGGAGAGGTTTTCGGCGGTGAAAACACCGAAATTGCGGAATAGCAGCTTTATAAACTTCGATCTGGCCTCCCTCACCCCTTCCCCGGAGAGCGGTATCAGTGTGATGCGGTTGCTCCTGCCGTAGCCGATGGCCGTAGCCTTGCTCAGTTCCCGCAGCGCGTCCTGCGTCCTCGCCGGACCAAGGGTGGACAGGTCGAAGAAGGCTCGGCGGGACATCGGTCCCTCGTGCTCCAGCATGCGCACCATGGCCCGGGCGTCTGCGGACAGCTCCCTGCCCTTGGCCTCGCGGTACAACGAGGCCCATTTCATGTTGGTGTACATCATGTGTTCCGGCAGCCCGCTGACCAGGTAGAGGGACCCCTGCTCGACCAGACGTTTCAGCGGCACCTTCACCCGACACCTTTGAAAAGCAGCGGGATCGCCCCGGAACCCGCCGCAGTGCTTTACCCCATCCAGTACGTTGGGGTAGGCCTCCCGGGGAAGCAGCCCTTGCTTATGCATCGCGTAGCGTAACAGTTGCTCGGCGGAATACTGTTCCTCGACCGTCGCCCCCTTGGCCCACATGCCCTCCAGGTGTAGGTAGCCGGCGGTCTTCAGGGCCTCGGCGGCCTCCCCTGTCACCTCATCCGCGGCCACCCCCAGCACCTCCTTTACCCTTACCAGGTCGTAACCTTGAGCGGATTGGAAGTCCAGCAATGGTTTAAGGGCCTCCAGGACCAGGGGCAGGTCCTCCTCTTGGTCCAGATCTATGGCGCGCAGTTCCATGCAACCGCCCATGTCCCATTTCTCCATGCCTCCGACCACCCGGCCTTGGCGAAGGATAGGGAACACCCATGAGTCACCGAAGCGAGCGTTGATCTCCGCCCACTGCAGCTGGGCGGAGGGATCGTAAAGACTGACCACCGCCCATTCCTCCTCCCGAGGGGCCTGCATACTTAACGCCGGCAGTTCATCGCTCATGATGAACATGTCCGAAGCCGTCTCGCCCACGGTGATCTTCTCCACCTCCAGACGGGAGAGTATGTCCTCTATCTCATAGGGGGAGAAATCGGTGTACATGCGTATGGCGAAGAGGGGGACGGGACCGTAGGCCTTGATGAACCGTCGGACGATGTCTTCCTTAGGGTCCCCGTTGAACTCGGGCGCCTCATACGTCTGGTAGTAGTTCTCCCGGGACCAGTCCTCGCCCTCGTCGTACCTGCGTACCAGGTACATGTTGCGATCCAGACGGTCCAAGGATTCCTTGACCACCTCCTTGACCTCGCCCATGTCCGCCGCCAGGTGCCTCATGCTGGCACCATCAAGATCGTTGAGGTTCTGCAGTACCAGTCTGTCCTGGGCGTTTGGGGACAGATTACGATAGGCCTTGACATACATAGGGGCGTCGCAGGCAAGCACATACCTCACCTTGCCGCGCATGAAGCGACCGCTCAGGACCTTGCCGCTCTCGCGCATCTCCTTCCAATCTTCCAGTTGGAAATCTTCCACGCGGCGGGCCACGTCGAACAGCATTCCCATCTCCCCGTAGTTCCGGAGACACTCTTCGATGGTGCCGAACTTTCGTTCCAACTTCGACCGCTGATAGGCGTCCACGGTTAGGTGGTCGTATACTTCTTTACCGTGCTTTAATCGCAGGTGGTCCCGCTTGAGCATGTACTGCTCGTGCTCCCCCACGATGAAGCGCCCCTCTTCCAGCAACCCTTCCTCGGTCATCTGGCTCAGGGCGGTTCGCACTTCCGCCTCGGGCAGATGAAGGGCGAAGGCCCCCTCGTCGGCGTTCAATGGCGCCCAATATCCCAGGTGGCGCTGCAGTGCCTTGTCGATGGCCTTCTGCCGGGGTATCGTCATGATCTCTCGGGCCTGATAGACGAACCTGCCCCTGGCCTGATCCACGCGCCCCACGATGTTGTGGGACTCCAGGGAGCGGAGGAGTATGCCGGTTGCTTCCCGGTCAACGCCCATCATCTTCTCCAGTTCTGCCGCCGTTCGAGGGTCCCGCAGATATTCCAATGCCCTGGTCTCCTCTGCGCTCAGCTTCTTCGGTTCGCTCAGGGACGCATAGATCGGCAGGTGCTCCGTCGCTACGTAGTACACATCGTCCAGATGCACCGAGGCTATCTTTCCCTCGGTCAGAAGTTCCGAGGCCCACTGGTCCACCTGCTCCCGGGAGGGACGGCAGTATGGATACACGCTGCGGCCCTTCTCCTTGAATATATGAAGAGGACCGGCCCGGGATATGAGCGATAGGAGCGACGCCTTTTCCTCGACTATACCACGCTTTCCCCGGAAATATGACGAGACCGCCGCCTCCTCGAACTGGAAGCTCTGTCCATCGCCGAGCACTTTGGACAACACCTTGCGATGCAGTTCCCGCAGTAAGGATGAGCGGTCCTCCATCATTACGATATCGGATATGCCTGCCAGTACGATATTGTGCCCGAAGGGGGAAGGTATTGGAGTGTAGGGGAGCAGGTTTATGATCATCTCCCCTGATTCCATGGAACGGACCACGGACTCGGCGTTCTGGATGTCCATTACATCCTCCAGCACCTCGCGGTAGGTCTCCTCGATGACCGGGACCGATTCCAGCTCCGTCAGGTAATCCAATAGGTAGGAGGAACGCACCTGTTGGCGATTGACCGATACCTCTCGCCCTTTGTAATTGCGCAATACCATGAAGGACCGGGCGGCCACGTGGCGGAAGCGCTGCTTGAATATCTCCGAATCCTTGACCGCTCGGCGTAGGATGCCGCGCATCTCCCCCGACCGTATGAGCCCCGGAACGAGGTTCAGGTCCACTCTCCTGGGCGCCACCAGCAGGAAGGCGTCATCGGATATGGAGACGCTGATGTTACATCCCAGCTGTTGTGTGAGCAGGAAGGCGTACGTTCTGGACAACGCGTCGTTCACCCTTCGTCCGAAGGGGAAGTGGAAGATCAGACCGCTGTTCCCCTGCTTGTCCGTGTAGCCTTCCACCAGCAGGCGGCGCTGATTCGGTATGGAGGAGGCGGCCTTCTGCTCCTGGAAGTAGTGCAGTAATGATAGAGCGGAGCCGTGGTCGATGGCGAAGTTGTCCATCAACCATTGCAGCACCTCTCCCTCCTCATCGTTCAGACGGTTCTCCATCTCGCCTCTGAAACGGGCGATCTCCATGGAAAGGTCGAACGAACGGGGCAGCATCTCCCCGGTCCAGGAGGGCACCGTTGGTTTGCGCCCAGGCGACGAGCGCACGAACACCCTCATCCCCTTTGCCCTGACGAACTCGTACGGGCGTCCACCCAGGATGAATACGTCCCTGACGCTCAGACGCTCCACGAACTTCTCCGAGAGGTCTCCCACCATCCCTCCTCTCTCGTTGTAAACCTTGTAGGATGCCTCCTCGGGGATGGTGCCTTGATTGAGGAAGTATATCATGCGGGCACCTTTCTTTTTCCCGAAGATGCCTTCCTCTGGGTCGTACCATATCTTTGGGTACACGCCCTCGAACGCATCCTTGCTCCCCAGGTACCGCAGCGTCTGCTGGAACGATTCCAGGCTCAGATCGCGATAACAGTAGGAGCAGCGCACCATTCGCAGCGCCTCATCCACCGTCCATCGTTTCTCCAGGGACATTCCTACCAGGCTTTGGGCCAACACGTCCAGGCAGTTCTCGGGGATGCTCACCCGGTCGATATTGCGTTTGTGGGCCGCACGGCTGAGGACCGCACACTCCACCAGATCGTCCAGGTCCAGGACCATCATGCGGCCTTTGGGCGTCTTGCCCACGGAGTGCCCGCTACGGCCTATGCGCTGCAACCCTTTCGCCACGCTCTTCGGCGAGCCTATCTGGCAGACCAGGTCGACCGAGCCGATGTCGATGCCCAGCTCCAGTGATGTTGACGAGACCACGCACCTAAGATCACCTTTCTTAAGGCGGTCCTCGACCTCGATGCGCGTCTCCTTGGACAGTGAACCGTGGTGTGCCTCCACGCTTTCCAGGCCCCGCTCCCTTAGCTTGTAGACCACCTGCTCCGTGCCAGAACGGGTGTTGGTGAAAATGAGCGTCGTCTGGTGCGCGTCCACCATCTCCTTCAAGGTATCGTACATGCGAGCGTTGACGATCTCGTAGGGCAGTGCTGTCATGTCCTCCGTTGGGCAGATGACCTCCAGGTCCAGGTTCCTCTTGGTGAGCACTTCTATGAGCTCCACCGGCCGAACGTGGCCGTCCTCGTAGCCCACCAGATAGGAGGCGATGTCCTCGATCGGAGCCAATGTCGCCGAAAGCCCGATGCGGGTGATGGGGTTCTGGCAAAGCTCCTGCAGACGTTCCAACGTCAGAGAGAGATGCACACCGCGTTTGGAATCGCATATCTCGTGGATCTCATCCACTATGACGTATTCCACCTGGGAGAACTTCTCTCGGAACTTGGGCGCCGTAAGCACCAACGCCAGCGACTCGGGGGTAGTGATGAAGATATGCGGCGGCTTGCGCAGTTGCTTCTGCCTTTCCGCCTGAGAGGTGTCACCAGACCGTACGCCCACGCGCACCTTGGGATACTCGTACCCCTTCTCCTGGGAAAGCTGGTGCATCTGCTGCAACGGCTCCTCCAGATTTTTATTGATGTCGTTAGCCAATGCCTTCAAAGGGGAGATGTAGACCACGTAGATGCGGTCCTCCAGCTTTCCCTCCTTGGAGTACTTGAACAGCTCGTTGATGATGGATGTGAAAGCCGTCAGGGTCTTGCCGGAGCCGGTCGGTGACGACACCAGCACGCTCTTTCTCTCGTGGATCAGAGGGATAGCGTAGGATTGCGGTTCTGTCAGACCAGCGAACCGAGAGTTGAACCACTCCGCTATGAGAGGGTCCAATAGTGACAACACCTCCTCCTTGGTAGACCTCTTCTTCACCCTATGCATGCCGATACCGCTCCGCTGGAACCACAATCAATCTAACCCATCCCTATTATTATTTTCGCTCGGGCCGCCTGAAAGTGGGCGGTCGATAGATATAAGCTCGAGCAAGCGCAAAATAGGACGGGTGTCGAGATGAGATGGTTCAATTTTGAAACGAAGGGCGTCAGCCTACCTTGGAAGGAATGGAAGGCCGCAGCAACGGACCCTGAGGACCTGATCAAGAGCATGGCGCTCGGTAGGCGCACCTACCGTTTCTGTATGAAAGAGGCCGGAGTACCGGAGGAGAAGGAGGCTGAATTGGCGCTAATGGCCTTCGCGCACATATTGCACCACACCCTGGACGAGATGGATGAGGAAAGGTGGCTGGAGCTTCGTTGGCACCTGCAGGAAGGATGGAAGCAGAGCGAGCTGACACTGTGGGAGGCCCCTGATCGCATCTTGCACGCCGACCTCCTGATGACCCAGAAGGAGCCGTTGCCAAGACTCCTGGCAATTCATCAGGAGCTAGAGCACGTGGTGCGCCCGGAGCTGTTCCGCCTCCTGTGGTGCATGCTGACCTCCTCCGGCCGGAGACCAGGGCTTCGTTCCTTGGAAATGAGGAGCGTTGAGGGCGGCCTGCTATTCCCGTTGATGATGCTGGAGCAGTTGTCGGTGCAAGGTGTCCCTGCTTTCTTTGACGAGGATGAGAAGGAAGGGATGTCATATCTGAGGTCCTGTCTGCATCTGGGCGACCGTCTTTCCACCGATGAACTGCTGGAAGCGTTGTCGTTCAGACGATATCACGTACAAGACGCAAAGATCTATCTGGAGCCATACCTCCGATCGGGCGGGGAATGGTTCACCCAGAAGGAGATCGCGGCCTGGCGGGTGAGCGTCACCCGCTCGTGCTCCCTGCTTTACGCCTTCCGGGTCATGTTCCTAGCGGCGGTGAGCGGGGAGAGCGGCCCCTTGCGCGTCCTTCTCCCCGATTAAAGTTAAATCCATGCTTCGACAATGCTCCATGGACATGCGGAAGATTTCGGTCCTATTGCTGGCATTGTCCTTTGTGCTCTGCGCAGTACATCTGCCCGGTCAGGCGGAGGGAGCAGCCATGGGTACCTCCTTATTAGGGGCGGTCGTCTCCGAGGACGGGGCGGCATTTTCCGGGGTCCGGATCGTAGCGGTCAATGTCACCACCTCCCATACGTTCACCGCGTTCAGCGGTGTGGACGGTAATTATTCACTGCCGCTCGACCCAGGGTTGTACGATGTCACCGCCAGCCTCCCTAATCATACGGCCAACGTCAGTTACGCGGGGGTCCTGGTAGGATTGGGGCAGGAAGTGCGCCTGAACTTCACCATGTCAGAGGTGCTCTGCACGTTGACTGGCTATGTCACCAATGGCACCCAGCCTGTATACGGGGCTACGGTCACCCTGCTTAATAATCAGTATAACTACACCGGGGTGTCCATAAACCCCCTGGGGCAATATGTCATCGACAAGGTCAAGCCAGGAACCTATACTGTCATCGCTGACAAGCCGGGGTATTATCCTTCTGACGCGCAGCCACCTATCGAGATGGTCCGCAACGTCACGAAAAATCTGGACTTCGAGCTGGAAGAGCAACCGGCGAACTTGACGGGGATGGTGGTCTACCAAGGGGATGGTGTGACCGGGGTCAAGGTCGTTCTTTCCACTGACTTTTTCACCTCGGACACCTTTACTGACGAAAATGGAAATTATTCATTCCAGCTGGTGCCTGCCGGTAGTTATACCATCACTTTCACCAAGGATAAGTTTCAGGTCATAGAACGATCGGTGAGCCTCTCCCCCTTCGAGGTCAAGCGATTGGACGTGGACCTGGAATACGATAGCGAGAACAACACCCAGAAGTTCATACTGAACTTCGATCTGGCCCACTCGCTCATGATCGTGGGATTGATCGCTTCCCTGATCGTTCTGGTGGTCGGCCTGTACGTGAATTACAAGGTCAGGAGGAAACCAGAACTTCTTGAAAGGGAAAAGGAGAAGGACGAATCAAAGAAGGAGTGAGGCGGCGTTCTTTTTCACTTTATCCTCGATCTCCTGGAAAAGGCTTCGGCCGTGCGCATCCATGGCCACAACCAATGGCCCCAGGTCCTCGGCCTTCATTCGCCATACCGCCTCTGGCATACCTAGGTCCTCCCAATAAACTCCAAGCACCTCGGGCAGATGTTTAGCGGCCAGCACCGCCGCTCCGCCGGTGAAGGCCAAGTAGGCACAACCCACTTCCGCCAACGTCCTAAGCACATCGGGAGACATTCCCCCTTTGCCCACGATCAACCGTGGCCGGAAGGCCCGGAGGAACTCCGGTTCGAGAGAGTCCATCCTGGCGCTGGTGGTAGGGCCGGCGGCCACAACCTCCCATCGGTCCGTGCGGTTCATGATCGGTCCGCAATGATAGAGCGCCCGGCCCTCCATTTG
Source organism: Methanomassiliicoccales archaeon (assembly GCA_035527755.1). Classification (NCBI taxonomy): domain Archaea; kingdom Methanobacteriati; phylum Thermoplasmatota; class Thermoplasmata; order Methanomassiliicoccales; species Methanomassiliicoccales archaeon. The sequence continues at coordinate 23,853 of DATKZX010000011.1, forward strand.
GAAAGGGAGATCCTTACCTTCCCGGTACAATTGCAACGCGCGCATATGGGCCTCATCCCTCGCGGTCACCAGTTCACCGCTCAGAGCGACCATTTCCCCGGCCACCAGGGAACGGGCCTCCTCCTCGCTGATAGGGGAGGTGAGCTTTCTGATCTTCATTCGAAGCCCTCCTGGGTGAACTGCACCCTACCATCCCGGTGGATGCGGGCGAAGGCCTTCCTCGCCGCCCAGCAATTAAGACTGACGGCGACCGGGAGGCTGGCCGTATGACAGTTCGCCTTCTCCGCAAGTACGCCTAGGACAGTGGTCCTGCCACCCAGTCCCATCGGCCCCAGGCCCAGCGAGTTCAGCTCGGTCTCCAGGGAGGCCTCCATCTCCGCTAGACGTTCGTCCCGGCTTCTGGATCCCAGTGGGCGGAGCAAGGCCTTCTTGGCGAGCGTGCACGCTACGTCCGCCGTCCCACCGATCCCCACACCGACGATGGTCGGAGGGCATGGGCGAGCTCCAGCACGAACAACGCATTCCAGCACGAATCGGCGAATGCCTTCTTCGCCGTCCGCCGGATTCAGCATGCGCAAGGCGCTCCAGTTCTCCGAACCGGCGCCTTTTGGAAGGACCGCGATCTCCAAGAAATCTATCGATGCCGGTTCGTAGTGGACCGGCGGCATTCCCTCGCCCAGATTGTCCCCGCTGTTGTGCCGGGTGACCGGGTCCACCGCGTTCGGCCGCAACGGCACCTCCTCGGTAGCTCGGGCAACCCCGCGGTGAACGGCCTTCTCGATCCGGTGATCGTAACGTCCGCGGACGAAGAACACTGGTACGCCGGTGTCCTGACAGATCGGCCTCATGCCTTCCGCGGCCATTCTGACATTGGTGAGAATGACCTTCAGTTGCGAGAGGGGGATCTCGTCCTCTTCGATCAAGATCGCCTTTTCCAAAGCGGCCAAGACGTCCGGGGGCAGCCGGCATTCGGCCTCGCGTAACAGCCTGACAACGGTCTCTTCGATCACTCCTGTGGAGAGCATCTGAACCTGGATGGACGGAGAGGGAATTAATCCTTGGCCTGATGAACATTGGTTAACAAGGTTAGTATGAAATAGCGCGATGGGAATTTAGCGTGCGATCGATATGGACGGACCGATTCATATTCAGGGCCTGACCAAGGTCTTCAACGGCGGGTTCAAGGCGGTGGACAACCTGGACCTGATGGTGCCCCAGGGCTCCTTCATGGGGTTCCTAGGACCCAACGGTGCGGGAAAGACCACCACCATCAAGATCATCACCAACATGCTGACGGCCACTTCTGGCCATGCTTTCATTAACGGCATCAATGTCATGGAGGACCCCAAGACCGCCCTGGCCGACGTCGGCGCGGTGGTCGAGACCCCTGAGTTCTACCCTTACCTGACACCGATGGAGACCTTGCAATACCTGGGTTCCTTGCGGGGAATGTCCGCCACCGAGATCACCAACCGCGGCCGGGACCTGCTGGACCTGGTCAAGATGAGCGAGTGGACGGACCAACGGGTCGGTAAGTTCTCCAAGGGCATGAAGCAGCGCCTGGCGATCGCCCAGGCCTTGTTGTCTCAGCCATCGGTGATCATCTTGGATGAACCAACGTCGGGTCTGGACCCCCGGGGCATGGTGGAGGTGCGCGACATTCTCAAACAGCTGCATAAGATGGACGTCACCGTGCTGATGTCCTCTCACCTGCTGAACGAGGTGCAGGAGGTGTGCACCGATGTCACCCTGATCAACCGCGGAAAGATGCTGCGTTCCGGTAGCGTCGCCTCGCTCATCAACGAGGTCAAGGCACGCAAGATCGATGTTCGTACCTTGAATCCCCTGACCCAGGATATGTTCAGCACGCTTAGGGGTATTCCAGGTGTCGAGAACTTCAACATCACCGGTGACCTGTCGTTCGCAGTGGACTTCGAGGGACCGGAGGATGCTCAGGCCTCAATGCTGCTGGAGCTCCAGCGCATGGGGTTGAAAGTGGTCGCGTTCAAGGAATCAGGACTAGCACTGGAGTCGTTGTACATGTCACTGATCATGGATTCGAGGTGAGAAGATGGAGAGCGCTAATATTGTAAACAATCGCGGGAGGCTACCTTCCGACCTGAACCAGGTCATAACGGTGGCTCGATACGACCTATTGAAGCACCTGCGCTCCAAACGCCTGCTGGGCCTACTGGCCCTAGAGGCCGTGCTCCTGGGGCTCATGTTCATCGTACCGATATTGCTGGACCAGCCGACCACGAAGAATTCGGCGAATTACATATCCAGTTACATTCAATGGGTGAACATACTGGTGGTCCTAGGCGCCACCATGTTCGCCGGGGACGCCATCGTCTCCGAGTTCCAGAACAGGACGGGATATCTTCTATTCCCCAACCCAGTGAAGCGCTCGGTGATCTTCGCCGGAAAATATCTCTCCACCATGTTGATCGTGATTCTCATGCTGGTCAGCTACTATGGTGTGGCGGCGCTGCTCACATTGATCATGACCGGGGGCAGCACCGAGCTATGGGTATACTCCATGCTCTTCGCCATGTGCTACGGGGCGGCCGCGGCGGCCTTTGGGTTCCTGATCTCCTCGCTGTTCAAGGGATCGACCGGTTCGCTGGTCCTGACCTTCTTCGCGCTGCTCATGATCATCCCCATGGTGTCAGCGTTGCTGACGCTGGGAAATATCGAGCCGTTCTTCTTGCTGACCTACTCTGCCGGGGCCATAACCGCCCTGATGCAGACCCCCTATCCCCAGAACTATTCGCAGACCATACCTATTGGAGGAGGGGAGCAAATGACCCTTTGGAACTATTTCCCGGACGTCGGTGTCGCCTTGGCGGTGCTGGCGGCATACGTGGTGATCTGCTTGCTGCTAGGGTTTTTCCTCTTCAAGAGGAGAGAGATGGTCTCGTAGGAACGAAAAAAATGGGGGTAAGCCCCCGATTTCTTTTTTAACCCTGCAGAGGAAGAAGATAGAATTCCTCGTTGTACTGGAAGACCTTGACCGTGTCCCCTTTCCTCTCGAACTTCGGCGGCTTCTTGAGGTCGAAGACCTTGAAACTGGTAGGGTGCATGACCTGCACCTCCCTGTCCGTCTCCGTAAGTATGACGGCCTCGATCAGGTCCTCCTTGCGCCCAACGACCTTGGCCGAGATCATGTCGCTGTTGCTGACCATGACCCCTTGCGTGGTCTTCATGTTCGTAAGCTTAGTGGAATTGGAGCGCAGGGCGCCGACCAGATACAGCTTTTTCTCGTACTCCACCAGGTCACCGAAGCGATATGCGGGAAGGCGAACCACGAAAGTGACCCTGTACAGGTCCTTTCCCTGTTTCTGAGTGACGAGCTTGGCCGTTTCCTTGACCTCGGCGGCATACTGATCGGCGAGATGATGCGCCAGGTTGCGCCCGATGACGGACGATGAAAGGATCACGTCGATCCCGCCCTGGCTGGTGGTTAGACGATTGATCTTGGATATGAAAAGTTCACGATTGTCCTTCATGTGCTCATCCATCATCTTGAGGATGCGGTCCATGATCTCCTCTCTCAGGTCCTCGGGCATCTTGCGGTCCCGCGTGCGAACCTGCAATGTGCCCTCATAGTAATTGCCCATCAATTTATTGCAACGGGGGCAGGACGTGTTCTTGAAGCGCACGATGGTTTTCCGGTCCTCGTCCACCTCCAACCCCTCGATGGACAGTCCGATCGTCATGTTCACTTGATAATTGGCGTCGTCGATCTTCTCGGCGTGAAGGGCGACATTGAGCACCTGGGCGTCCTTGATGACGTTCAGCGCCAGCTCCGTGGCCCTTTCCGAGACCTCCTCTTTGGTCTTCACGGTCATCCATTTACCGCCCAGCAGGTAATCATCGCAGTGACAGCAATTGAACACGTCCACGTGGTCCGGAAGGATGGTGAAGACCTTGCCCTCCAAGAAGCAGCTCTCGCAAAGGGATTTGTACGTCGGGCCGTCGGCCCCGCACTTAACGCAGAAAGACATCTCAGTACCTTACCATCTGGGCGTGAGGAACGCCCCCTATCATGATTTTGCAGTCCGGGTCGATAAAGTTATGCTCGGCGGCGATGCGGCAGACCACTTCGCCGACCAGATTGACCATGGTGGCCGTGGCCAGCCGGCTCACGAGCATCTCCTCCCCGCCCTGGTCTCCGCCATAGAACTCATCGCTCACGTCCAGGCGCAGCTTGTCGTCCTTGAGCAAGCGTCCTAGCAAGCCCTCGTCGCAGGCGGCAACGAGTATGTTGCTTCCGCATCTGTGCACCTTCACTCGGATCATCTTCATCCTCGAACGGAAGTCTTAGGCTTGGATGATAAACCTTTCCTCAGTCGCTAGAGATGAGCTTGTAGTGTCCCGCCTGCACCTCGAAGATGTCGCCAGCCTGCTTCAGCTTCTTCAGCACTTCCCGCAGTTCGCCCTCGGACAGGTTGCGGTCCGCCGCCCTCTGGATCAGGGTAAGCTCGGAGACCCCGGAACGGGGATCGGAGTGTTCGTGTATCAGCTGCCGCACTAACGCGATGCGGTTCCGTTCGTTTCGAGTGGTCCCGGTCATCAGCTTGTCCACGTCGATGGTCCCCTCGTCCGAGGCCATCTTTCTCAGATAGTGCTCCACGATCTTGATGGCGCGGTCGGCGTCCTCATGGGCCACGACCTGCGATAAGCGTATCCGAGCCGATGCTTCGGACAAACGGATGAATGCCTCCAGCTGCCTGGCGGTGATCGGCACGGACGACCCTGGCTTCTCCCCCAGTTTTCGTATCGACAGGTATTTGTCGATGATCATCTGCCGGGCATCGTCGCTAAGCACCGGGGTGAACCGTTTGGCGAAGGCGACGTATTTCCGCATGAACTCCCGGTCGTAGATGGGGCTAAGGACATTCGTTTCATCCATGATGCGCTGGTAATCGATGCCCTTGATGCTTTCCGGGTTGGGTACGTTGCGCAGTTCGCCTCGAACGTGCCCCTTCAGTATGTGCTCGGCGATGCGTTGGTCCTTCGTGGCGTTCGGTTTGTCGGTCAGGGCGAAGATCAGGTCGAAACGAGAGAGGAGCGCTGGCGGCATATTGATCTGAGAGGCCAAGGCCTCGGTGTCATCGAAGCGCCCGAACTTGGGGTTCGCAGCGCCTAGCATGGAACAGCGGCATTGCAGCGAGGCGGTGATGCCGGCCTTGGCCACGCTCACGCGCTGCGATTCCATGGCCTCGTGCATGGAACTGCGGTCCTGTTCGGTCATCTTGTCCATTTCATCGATGGCCGCCAGTCCCTTGTCCGCGAGGACCAGTGCCCCGGCCTCCAGGGTCCATCGGCCGTCACCGAACTCGTCCTTGACCGCCGCCGCGGTGTTGTGCACAAGAAATCCGTTTCCGATGAAACTATGCGCGCCTTCTACCGTAAGATCGTATACGAACGGGGGCAGTTCCTCTCGTACCTCCCGCACCGCCGAAACGCGGGTAGGGAGGGCTTCCCTTGGACCAGAGCCAGCCGTGACGTTGAGCAGCATATCGTCGGCTCTTACGTCTGACGCTTTTATCCACTGGAAATTGTCTTTTTCTACCCCTCTAAGCAGGGTCTCGGGGGTCACCTTGATCCTATTACCAGCTTCGGTCTCGAGTTCCACAAGAAATGAAGGGGTCCGGAGGCGGAATACCGCAGAGATCGGTCGGACGTCTGTATGACATTCTCCTGTGATCGAACGCACTCCGTTGACATGGGCCTCCTGTCGCCAGACACCGGGCTCGATCTCTCGCGGGGCATTCATGCGCGATTCGACGAAATCGCCTATGGGTCTCTCCCTCCCATCCAATTCGATAAGGGTATCCGGAGCCACGCAGAGACCGGCCGCGGAGGAGCTTTTACCAGATGCATAGATCCCCCGTGGGGCCATCTCGGACATGTATCTCAAGATCTGACTATTATGGGAGATGATCCCGTTCGCCACGAATATGTGGGTGTCCTCGACCTCGATATCGTAAACGAAACGTTCCTCGGCTCGCACCTCTTCCCGCTTGACCACCTGGTCCCAGCCAAAGCCCCGGTCGTAACCGCAGTGGTTGCCGTCTGGTTTCTGGTCGATCACTGTCGCCAGATAATTGCCTTCCACGATCTTGCTGGCCGCCCTTTGTGCCAGGAAATAGGCGTTCTGTACGAACAGCGGGTGTGTGGAGGTGACGGTGAGCGTCCTGCCCCCCTTGGTGGTGAACTTGATCAATTTCCGAGGGGAGTCCCGCTTCCAGACGCGGACCGCCCTCCCTTTCTCCACGTAACCTCTGGTGGTAAAGGTCATGACCTCGAAGTCGGCTTCAGCATACTCTCCGTCTTCGACCTCCTTCACTTCGCCTTTGGAGATCCAATGGTCCACCAGCTCCTTGATGTTGCTTTCCGAGCAGTCCCCCATGAGCACCTTGGCCTCACCGGTGACGCACTTGGCCACGCCTGGGTCGCCGACCAGTAGGATGTGTATGTCCCCCCTGATCTTCGTTCCGTCCTCCAGGGTCTTCGCCGTCCCGCCGAAAAGCTGCAGAGCGATGGCTTCCTTGACCTCGTCATAACCGTGAATGGCCGGGGCGATGGAACCGACGATCTTGCGGAATACCTCGGGGTCCTTCGCCTCGGTCTTGATGAGCCCCTCGTCCTCCTCGGAGATCACCACCTCCTCGTACTCGTGCTGCTCGAACTCCAAGGAGAGAACGGAAAGATCGATATCGAACAGCGTCGACTTGATCTGCGCTCCCTTCTGATGGCTGCGCAGGATGCCGTTGAGCACTACCCTGTCACCCGGGGATATTTTCCCGGCCAGATCGTCCTCCAGGAAAGCAGTGAGCCTTTCGGGCTGCGCTCCGCCCCTCAGACCCTCGGGGGATTCCTGCATCTCCACCTTCTGCGTGTCCACATAGCGGGAGTCCTCGGCCAGCAGCTGGAACTTGGTGCTTCCGGCGGTTCGCCCGCAACCCTCCTGCTCCTTGTAGCATTCCATGGGCTCGCGGAAGAACAGGCCGTCCTGCGGTTCGACGATGCGTGCGGGGCAGCGCAGGCACTTGAACACGCCCATGATCAGGCGTGGGCGTACTTCCGTCGCCTTGCGCACCAGCCCTTCGACGGAAACGAGCTTTCCCAAGTGCTCGCTCCTCAATAATCGGATCTCAATTCGGCTGTCCCTCGGCAGCTCCCTGATCCGCAGATGGATCTCCAGGTCTCCCCGGGAGGGGTTCATCAGTCGTTTTATAACTTCTTCGCCCTTTTGTAGGGAGCGATCGGGATGGCCCAGTATGAACGAGGCGAAATCTGGGTCGAATCTATCGATGTCGGAATAGGTAACGACAAGGCTCCTGAGCTCGGGATAACGGTCGGTCAGCTCCAGCAGCTTGAGGCGGTTGTCCTCGGCCTCCAGGAATTCCTCCCACCGGGCGACCAGGTCTTCGTCAGTATAGTCGATAGTCAAAACCATCACTCCGTTCTTTGAAAGATGAGCGTTCGTAGCAAGTGCTAGGGAAGCTAGGGTATTCCTTACAGGCAGATTTACCTTTTTACCCTATTCCTCTTTTTCCGGGGCGCTCTCTTCCGGCGGGGGGCAGTAGTCCCATTGTATACTAACCACTTCCTGGCTGCTCTCCGCTTCGGAATAGCGCTCCAGCGGCTCCTTGTTCAATAGTATGAACTGCTCGCCCCAGTTGAACTTGGAAAGAACCTCGTGCGCCTGCTCCGTCTCTCCCAGAATGTAGAGCGCGGCAGCGACCGCTTCGGCGCTGGTCAGCTTCATGGGCTTCCCCCAGTTCACCGGATTGGCCGCCAGCATATATGGTAGCGCCCGATGGGCGGCGTCCTTGCGTATCTTCGGGAAGGACTCGATGTTCTCCCAGGAAAGGTCCATGACCAGTATGCCGTGCGCCTTGACCCGCTCCAGGTCCTCGCGGGAGATGGCCTTGGGGGCGAAGGGGTCGAGCACCAGCACCCCGTACGGAACGGATCTGAGGTTCGGCAGCTCCTTGGCCAAATGAAACTTGATCATCTTGCGTGAGGTGCATTTCTTGGGATCGCAATCCCGCTCGTCATAAACGTAGAGCTTGATCATGCTTCGGACCCGAAGATGTCATCTATCCATTTCGTCAGATCGTCCCTGCTTTTTCGGTAGACAGTAAGAAGCTCCTCATCGGTGCCGCGCGCCTTGCACGGGTCCTTGAAGCCGCAGTGGATGTAGTCCTTTCCCCTAAGGAAGTGGGGGCATTCGTCCTCCGCTTCGTCGCAAAGCGTCACGACATAATCGAACTCCTTGCCGTAGAACTCCTCCACGCTCTTGGAACGGTTCTCTGAGATGTCGATGTCCATCTCGTCCATGACCGCTACGGCCTTGTGGCTGACGCTCTCCGGGCTAAGCCCGCCGCTGCGGGCCTGGTACCTGTCACTCATGCGGGCGTTGACGTACCCTTCTGCCATCTGCGAACGGGAGGCGTTGCCCATGCATATGAACAATATCGTGCGCTTAACTGTAGTGTCCCTATACCTTCTCCGAATCATGTGATCGTGACTCCTTGGCCTTGGTGACCGCCCCGCAGTGGGGGCATCGGGAAATGGCCCAGTTCCCACCCTTGTCCCGTCCATGTTTGGACGCCAGTGCGCCCATCGCTCCCAGTTTGTACACCCCTTGGCATTTCAGGCATTGGTACTCGTACCCGCTAACTAGGGAGGTTGTCAACATAACCATGGCAATGGCCAACAGAACCAACCACAGCGGCCATAGGTCGTTGATGATCAGACCGATCACCGCTATCGCTACCAACAGCCCTCCGGCATAGGTGCGGGGATCGACCTTCGATTTCAGCATTATGTGACACCTGGCATTGGTGTCGGTGATGGCCCGGGAGCACCGGACCTTGACGGGACACCCTGATATTTTCTCTTTTTCAGATATCCCCTTTAGGGATATAAGGGTGGATGCCGCGTTATCACGGAGCGAGAATCCGGCATACCTTTATCTCCGGGAGGCGTGATGCGTCCTCGCCACGATGATGATAAACCCAGCTCTGACCAGTGATGAGAGACGGGCGAGCTGAGTGGCCATTTGATATTTCTTTTATTTCAGGCCACAAGAATAAAGTATTCTGTCTCGGATATTCAAGAAGGGATGGAGATGCCGACTGGGTACGATCTTATAGAGCATAGTCATGAGTTCAGAATGCACCTGCTGAAGAGATTGGCAGCGGGATTGATCGACGCCATTGTGATCTTCCTCCCGGTCGTGTTAATCGTCTATTTGGTCGACTTGGAACCAAAGGAAATGTTGGTCGGGGTTCTTTCAGGGTTCTGTTGGTTCTTTTATTCAGCCGTATTTGAGTCGAGGACTGGGGCTTCCATTGGCAAGAAAATGTTAGGATTAATTGTAGTTTCTACTGATGGGCCAATGAGTTTCAGTAAAGGAATCATTAGGAATGTTCCAAAGATGTTCTGGTATATTTTTTTACCACTAGATATTTTAGTGGGTTTTACTAGAAACCAAGATCCCAGGCAGAGATGGGTCGATAGCGTTTCAGCCACAACAGTAATTAAAAAATAAAAATTAAAAGAGGTTTATTTTAAGCAACGTTGATGGTCAAAGTTGCTATGTTGTTATTTGAATCGTTATACAACAGAGCGACGGTGTGTGCTCCAGAAGCAAGCGCGAAGGTCACTTCTATTGACGAGCCCGAAATTACTGGCTTAGTACCAAGAGCACCGCCTACCCAAACAATATCGGCGGTATCTGCGACGGCTCCATCAACATACCAGGTTACCTGGCTCTGCAGAACATCGTTCGCGCTTATTGAGGATATAGTCACGTTGTAAACGCCAGCTCCCTCGTTGTTATAGGTTAAGGACCCGGTTGGGGTTTCATCGGCTCCACCGCCTCCAAAGCCCATTACCATTACGTACAAAACGGCAGCCAAAACAACGGTGATAGCGACCATCAAGATGGTAGCGATGACCGGTGAAACGGCCTTGTTGTTCAATTTCCACATTTTCTTCATGCGTATAGTCTCCTGGTAGGTCACCCTACCAAGTTCTGTTTATACATGTCAGAATATATAATTATCTGCCTGAAAATCAGAGAAAAAAACGATACTTCGATAGAAAATTCCGGTTTGTGGGAAATATTACGAAGTATCGTATAATATTGAGATTGGATCCCCTATGCAATCATTCTCACTTCAATGTCACGATCTGATCGCATACCAAGGTCAGCATCTCACGAACCTCCGGTTTCATCTGCTCCTCCATACTGAGAAGCACCGGATAGGCGCCTTTGCCTTTGGCACTGGCCATGAGCACCTGC